>CATJNN010000269.1 GCA_949742185.1 uncultured Clostridia bacterium
ATAGATAAATCAAATTGTTTCGGAGGAGCGGCAAGCAACTGTCTTGTTCAGCCGTTTATGCTTTTTGCAACTCAGATAAATGGGGAACGTTATGAATTATGCCGCGGAATATTTCAAGAAATAGGGAAAAAACTTTCAGAAAAAGGAAAACTTGAGACTTGCGGAAACGATACTTTTTTTGACGATGAATATCTGAAGCTGATATTAAATGGGATGATAACTGAATCAGGAGCGGAAATTCTGTTTCATGCCAATCTTATCGGAGTGAACAAAAAAGAAGACAGGCTTGAATCTGTGGTAATATCGACAAAGTCAGGTGCTGTTACTCTTTATGCGGATTATTTTATTGATGCGACAGGGGACGCGGTTCTTACATATTTGAGCGGATACAGCTGCCGAGTTGGGCGGGAAAGCGACGGATTATGTCAGCCGATGACGCTGTGTTTCAGATTGGCAAATGTAGATACAAAAAATCTGGACAGAAGAAAAATAAACGAGCTTTATAAAGAAAAAAAGAAGCTCGGCGAGATTAGCAATCCGAGAGAGGACGTTTTGATTTTTAAAACCCTGACGGACGGCGTACTTCATTTTAATACTACGAGAATTGTTAAGCTTAATCCGCTGGATATTTACGATATAACAAAAGCAGAGATAGAGGCGCGCAAACAGGTTTATGAAATATATGAGTTTTTAAAGGAAAACTTTGAATGCTTTAAAAACAGCGAGATTATTTCAACCGCTTCTGAAATTGGAGTAAGAGAAAGCCGAATGATTGACGGAGAATATGTTTTAACAGGCGAAGACCTTAAAAATCTTACAATATTTGATGATTCTATTGCTGTGGGTAACTACGATTTGGATATACATAATCCCGAGGGCAGCGGCACATCACATTATTTCTTTAAAGGGGGCGAGTACTACTCAATACCGTACAGAAGCCTTATACCAAAGGGGGCGCGAAATTTGCTTGTATGCGGCAGATGCATATCGGCTGACCATGAGGCTCAGGCGGCAATCAGAATAATGCCGATAGTTTGTTGTATAGGCGAGGCTGCAGGAGCGGCTATAGTGCAGGCGGTCGGGTCTGAATGTAATGTCGGGGAAATAAATGTAAAGGCTTTACAAGAAGAACTTGAAAATAGCGGAGCAATTATCAGATGAAAGAGGAGGAATTTAAAATGAAAAGAAACAAAGTAAATGGCATGGCATTGACGTTGGCGGTTGTTTGTATGTTAAGCGTACTTTCAGGCTGCGGCGGAAAGAGAGGGCTTCCGGAAAAAAATGCGGATGGAAAAATTCAGTTCTCTGTAGGAGGCTGGCCGGATGATACGAATAAGGAAAATCAGGACTTTAAGAATAAGCGAAAGGCAGAATTCGAGAAAGGGAGTTCCGAGTACAGCATTGTTACAGACTCATATATTTACGACACCAAGACTTTTACTATGAAAGCAAACGGGGGAACGCTCCCGACTGTATACGACACATGGTTTACTGAAATAGACAAGATAATTGACGCGGGATATGCCGCAGACATTACCGAGTATATGGATAAATACGGTTTTAGCGAGGGTATGAATCCGGAGCTTTTAGAATTAGTTACCAAAGATGGAAAGATATACGGAATTCCTTGGGTAGCGTATAAGATGGGATTGTATATAAACAAAAGCATTTTCAGAAAAGCGGGACTTGTAAATGAAGACGGTTCAATAAAATATCCTACTACATATGACGAGCTTGCCGAGTTTGCGGTGACTGTAAAAGAAAAAACAGGAATACCCGGTCTTGTGCTTGCAACGGCAAACAACAACGGCGGCTGGAACTTTATGAATATTGCATGGTCATACGGAGTTAATTTCATGGAACAGGACAGCGGCGGAAAATGGAAAGCGACTTTTGACAGTCAGGAAATGAGAGACGCTGTTAAATATGTATACGATTTAAAATGGAAATATAATGTGCTTCCGGATAATACGGTTATAGACCTTACTGAGCTTAAAAAGACTTTTGGTACATCGCAGGCAGCCATGTTTATTGCGAACCCTCCGAGGAGCGAGCTTTGCACAAAGTTCGGAATGAATAAGGACGATATGATGCTTGTTCCGATACCGGCAGGACCAAAAGGCAGATATGCCCAGATGGGCGGCAATGTGAGAATGATATCGCCCGATGCTACTCCTGCTCAGATTGACGGCGCTTTCAAGTGGACGATGTATGATTTGATTTCAAAAGACCTTACGGAGGAGCAAATCAAAAATAAAGAGGATACTTATGCGAGGACTATTGCCGACGGCGGAATTGTTCTTAACAGACTGGCATTTGATTTATGGACGGATCCGCAGAGAATGGCTCAGGAAACTGAAATAAGTTCAAAATACGCTAATGTCGATCCCAAAGATTATGACGATTATTTCAATAACGACAGCGTTACTATCAGACCGGAGGAACCGGTATGCAGTCAGGAGTTATATACGGTGCTTGACGGTGTGATTCAGGAAGTTCTTACAAATAAAAATGTAGATATAGATAAGCTAGTTACAACTGCAAACAATGATTTTCAGGCAAACCATCTTGACAATTTAGAATAGAATTTATGTACAGCAATTTTTTCGGTCGTATAATACAGGAGGAAGCAATATGAAGAATAATACCAAAAAGCAGTTTTCAGGGGCGTTTCCCTCGGTTTTTAAAAAGACGCTAAAACGGAATATGCCGGGGTGGACGCTGCTGCTGCCGTCAATAGTGCTTTTCATCGTAATTGTATGGCGGCCGATAATTGTTGGAGTGCTATATTCGTTTTTTAAGCTTAACGGATTTCATCCGGTGGGATTTGTCGGATTTGACAACTTTATAAAAGTGATAACTGACTCCAATTTTATAAAAACTCTTTTTAATACGTTTAAATATGTGATATGGTCACTTATTATAGGTTTTCCGCTTCCTCTTTTAACTGCTGTAATGCTTAATGAAATGCTTGCGGGGAAACAGTATTTTAAGATTTCTACATATCTTCCCGGAATTATACCGGGTATTGCGGTTTGTCTTATATGGAAAACGCTGTATGGTGAAGGCGACGGCGGACTTTTAAATATGCTTTTGGCAAAGCTTAATATGGGATCCGCCACATGGCTTGCCGACGGTAATAAAGTTATACCTTTGATTGTTGTGATGATGTCGTGGCAAGGTTTTGGAGGAACGCTTATTATGTATCTTGCGTCGCTGCAGGGAATAAATCAGGAGCTTTATGAAGCCGCAAGAATTGACGGCGCAGGCTTTTTCAAAAGGTTTACGCACATTTTACTGCCGCATATGTCGGGTATTATTCTGTTGGTTTTGGTGCGTCAAATCATATCGGTATTTCAGGTTACAGAACAGCCGCTTATCATGACGGACGGAGGACCTAACGGCGCGTCTCTCACGCTTGGACTGACAAACTGGCGGTATGCGTTCAAATTCGGTCAGTATGAAAAGTCCTTGGCGCTCGGAGTGGTGGCGTTCCTGATTCTTATAGGTTTGTCCATAATATATCATATATTGGATAAAAAAATAAATGATTAAAGGAGTAATATCTGATGAAGTTCAATGAGAAAACCGACGGACTAATAAATTTCTCTGACCTGAAAAAGACAAGATTTAAGCTTTTATATTGGACGATGTTTGCTATACTGATTTTTATTAGTCTCATATGTATAATACCGATTTTATGGGTAGTTATATCCGCTATAAAGCCAATGGACGAGATGTATCGGGTGCCTCCTACAATCATACCTGAAAGTTTGGATTTTAATGTGCTGAAAAATGCATGGCAAAAGGTGCAGTTTGGTAAATATTTTTTGAATTCCTTTATATTGATTGCCGGCGCATGGGTATGTGATGTGTTTTTTAACGGGATATGCGGCTATGCGCTATCGCGTTTGAAGCCAAAGGGTACTAATCTTATAATGACGCTTTTGTTTTGGACAATGCTTATTTCTGGCATCAGTATGGTTCCGCTTTACGAGACGTTTGTTACGTTAGGCGGCGTGGGACATTTCTGGCCGCTGTGGCTACAAGCGGGCTGTAACGCGTTTAATGTAATGCTGTTCAGAAACTTCTTTAACAGCATACCAATGGCGTATATTGAAGCTGCGAGAATTGACGGACTTTCGGAAATTAAAATTTTCTTTAAAATAATTGTGCCGTTGAGTATTCCTGTTATTATGGTTGTAACGATATTCAGCGTGTCGCATCAGTGGTCAAACTTTATGTGGCCTTATCTTCTTCTTGGCGAGGATAAAATACCTGTGGCTGTTAAGCTGTTTATGATAGACAGCAGCGAGAATATTATGGATAATGAAAAAATGGCAATAATGCTCTTTTCAATATTGCCTCCAGCCATTATGTACTGCTTCTTCTCAAAACGCATAATGGGCGGCGTAAGTATGACAGGTATTAAAGGATAGTGATGGTACGCCTGAATTTGAGGCGGTTGGGAGAATAGAAATGTATAACGTGTTAAAACGGGGAATTATTGCGCTGACAATAATTGCTGTTCTTATGAGTAGTATAGTTATAACGGTTTCGGTGCAGGCTGACGAATCTGATATACCCGAAACTGAGTTTGCTGAGACTAAAACAGTTTTTTACTGGGACGGCGATAGTGATACGGTTGGCAGGATAGACGGCGATTTCTCAGTAATAAGCGTTGACGGAGAACATAATAAAAGTATGGCGGTTAGTTCTGCGGAAGGGGCTCAAAAACTGTATTTTAACAGCGACAATCCTCAGATAAGTGAAATGGATATTGTCAGCTTTGACCTCTATTGTCAGGATAATAAAGTGAAAGCTTCAACAGGACTTTTCATGCAGGACAGAGACGCTGCAGAAAAGAAAATGTATTATATCAGAGAAAATGAAACTACAACAATTCAGGAGGCGATGGAGGGCGCGCGGCTGGCGGTGCCGATATCTACAAAGAAGCGTTCTGCAAAGCGGTGGTATCATTTTGACGCTTGTATTGATTACAGGGAACGTACAGTCAACTATTATATTGACGGAGATGGAATAGGTTCAAATCCGCTTCCGGAGGACTATAATATATGCAGCGGCTTCAGCTATTTGCTTGAGTCTACCGGTACTGGCGGAGTGCATATTCTTGATAATATATCTATAATACAGCTTATGGAAAGAGGGAAGGAAATCAATATTAATAAATCAATATCTTATCCGAAATCTGTTACAGACCCAAGAATCATATCCAATGACCAGTTGGGAAATATATTTTTTGACAGAAACGTTACATTTCATATTAAGACAGAGAATAGAACGGAAAAAGACAGCGAATTTAAAATTATTTATGAGGCAATAAATGAACGCGGCATTGCGGAAGTAAGCGAAAGCAAGAAAGTTTTTGTTGAAGCAGGCTCAGAAAAAACGACGGATATATCGCTGTCTGTTAAAGGTTATGGTTTCTATACGCTGGATGTGTATGAAGTAAATCTCAGCAGCAATTCGGCGATTCATTCAAAAAAAGCGTTTTCTGTCGCCAATGCGCCCAAAGATGGTTTAGTGAATGAAACTATGGGAGTATGTAACCATTTTAATATGGGACATGGCGTAGCGGAGCTTGAGCGAAAAACCGAGCTTATGAAAAATGCCGGCTTTGTAGGAATAAGAGAAGGATATTTATGGTCTGATTTTGAAAAGACGCCCGGAGTGTATAAAAAGACTGACATACACGAAAGGGCTGACGCTGCTCTTAAGGAAAACGGAATGACAAGGTTTGTGCAGCTGGCAGTAAGCAACGCCGCCGTAACTTCTGAATTTCCGCCGGTTTCGGATTACGCAGTTAAAAGATTTGCAGATTATGCCTATAATGTTGCATTGCAGACAAAGGGACTTGTCGAGGGCGTTGAGGTATGGAATGAGTGGGATATAAAAACTTTTAATCCCTCTCAGGCACCGGTAGATAAATATGTAAATTTGTTGAAAGAAACATATGCCGCGGTAAAAAAAGCAAATCCCGACTGTAAGGTTTACGGTATGGGCGGCTGTACATCGGAAAGTTTTATGGAGGAGTTTTTTAAAAACGGCGGCGGAGAATACTGCGACGGTTTTTCATGGCATCCGTATCCGGGACCGATGAACTCCCGTCAGGCTTATGAGAAGTTTATGAAATGGAAAGACATTACCGTTAAGTACGGTTATGGGGATAAGCCTATTGTGTGCTCTGAGTTTAACTGGACGTCGGGATTTGTTTCAGAGGACGACCAGGCAAATTATGCAATACAGTACTCGGCTATGACGCTTGGTATGATTGAGACGCTTTACTGGTATGTTTCTCAGGAAAAACAGGGGACGACGGAAAGCGAAAAGCACTTCGGAATGATTAGGGCATGGGACGAATCGGAGGCTGCGCCGTATGAGCCGTATTCGGCAAAACCCGAATATCTGGCTCTTGCGAACTGGAATACGCTGATGATTGGGGCTGAATCGGTTGGAAAAGTAGATATTGACGATGCGGAAATTACTGCGTATCAGTTTAGAAGCAGGACGGGCGAAGATGTTTTAATAATATGGAACGATAATATGGACGCAGTTCCCAAAACATTAAGTTTAGATACAAATAAAATTACAGTGTATGACCGTTATGGCAACAAAAGACAGCTGGCTTCGGACAATAATTGCTTTAGCTTTTCAATATCTAAAAAACCGCAGTATATTTTTGGGGATTTCAGTAAAGTTGAAATCTCGGATAATAATGCGTCAAGCAGCATAGTCAATTTTGAGATAACAACGAATGATGAGAAATCTTTTGCTGTTCATAAGGACTTTGATAATGATGTGGATATTCAGCTGGATTTGCCAAAGAATATTACAGCTGTTCATGTTGGCGAATTTGAAAATAATTATGCAAAAATAACGCTAAAAACGGGAACAAACCCCGCAGATACAGAAGTAATCACAGTCAGATTGGTTGATAAATTAACAAAAACGGAACGTTGGAGCTACGATATTCCGGTGCGGTATAATGAGACGGCAGGGTATAGAATTTATGCGACTCGTTTCAGGTCAAGGCGCTGGAACTGCAATTTTACAGTGAAGAATAATACAAGCAGCCGCAGAATATCCGGAAAGGTTATTTTTGACGGTCCGGATTTTATGAAAGGTAAGGTCTATGAATTTTCGGGATTGCAGACGGGAGCCGTTAATACTTTTGCGATACCAATTCCGGAGTCTCTTGGCGATGTAAAACAGGAGGTTAAAGGAAAACTTATATTAGAAAGCGGCGAGGAGTATGACTTTAATAATGTAATATATTTCACCAATTTTGTTGAGACAGATACTCCGCCTACAATAGATGGAGTGCTTGAAAAAAATGAATGGCAGATAGATGCGCCGTTTAAGCTGATGTATAAGGAACAGGTAAAACGCATTAGTCCATGGAGTCTCAATGATTGCAGCGGAAAAATATATTGTATGTGGGACAAGCAGTATTTTTATATAGCCGGTGCGATACAAGATGATGTTTTAGGCGATAACGACCCGGAAAAACGTATTTGGGCTAATGACAGTATTCAGTTTTCATTTACTGAGGAGCCTGTTTCCGGTGCCAAACAGACAGAATATGGTATTGGTCTGGTTGATGGCGAAGCAAAAGTAGAAAGATACTCATATTTTGGAGTGGATGCCGGAATGTTGGGTCAGGAGGATAAATTTAAGGGTGATGGAATCGACGTTCAAATAACCCGCGACGAGGACGCAAAGACCACATACTATGAAGCGAGATTCCCGTGGATTGAGATTTTTGGCAAGCCGATTTCGCCTGCGTCATACGATGAGTTTTATTTTAGCCTTTTAGTAAACGATAACGACGGAAACGGACGCCGAGGCTGGATGGAATTTTGTCCCGGTATTGGAGAGACAAAAGATTCAGCGGCGTTTGAAAGTATACCGGTGGTTCGTAAAAATGTATGGTAGAATAAAGAGTATAATCAGGAGGTAAAAAAATGAGAGCAAGATTAAAAAAGGTTTTGGCGGCTGTGATTGCTGTCAGCGCGGCTTTAATACAAGTGAATTTTGCGGTTGCTGAGGGAGATACGGCTATGTCTCCGCCTGAGGAGGTTGTGTATCTTTATAATCATGATTGTGAAGATCTTACGCTGGGCGAAACTGTGGGAGTCGGTCCATATTTAAGTTCTGCATATTCCGCCATGAACCGTGTGGTTGCAACGCCCGATGGGGATACGTCAAACGGCAAATCTATAAAAGTGACGTCAGCGGCGGGCTCGGAACAATTCTATAAGATTTTTACCGGTGTAAATACATATTATGACGGTTTGGAAACTGAAAATCCAACGGATTATAACAATGAGATTGTTGTAAGCTTTGATGTATATCGGGAAGATGGGATGCGCACGCCTAATTTTACAATAATGAATAATGAAATGAACAATATGACTTTGGCGTCTGCGTTTATTGACAAGAATGGAAAGCTATCGGTTGCAACATCAAATGAAATTAAATCAATGCCGCATGAAACGGCGACGGATAAAGGGTATTTTGTATATGATACAGTTCTTGAAGCAGATATGTGGCATCATATTACTATTGTGTATAACAAGGACGAAGAAAAGACAACATGGTTTGCTGACAACAATTATGTCTGCGATGCGGTTTTTCCAACAAAAAATGCAACCTATCAGGAAAAGAAAGGCCGCATATACACAATGCGGTGCTTTGCTCTTGTAAATGAGCAGCTTGCTTCAAGCGCGTATATTGATAATATAAAAATTGCGCATGCAAAGTCCGGAAATCCGATGCAGATACAGACGGAGCTGTATTACTACGGCGATGAGCCGAGAGGGGTTACGGTTACGGGTCCGGGTTCCGCCGCATCTACTTTTGACCTTAGCAGTATCAGCAATATCACTAAGGATTATTTAGTTGAATTTAATATCAAGGCGGACACGATTACGGCAAAGGGAGCATGCATTACTCTTTTGAATGCAAATTCAAATGCTCTTGCAACGGCGTTCATGGCAAATACAGCAGGCTCGCTTGTTGTAAGAACTGAGTCTACGGCGACTGCGGCTATAGGAGCGGACGCTGCTACCATAAGCGGATATACGGAAAGAGACCAGGCAACCTTGAAGAACGCAAAGCTGTTTCATATGAGAAACGTTTTTGAGAAAGACGTCTATACTAACTTTAAATTGTATGTTGATATAGCTGAGAAGGCTGTGTATTACTATGTAAATGATGTGTATGTGGGAAAAACGGCATCAACAGATTACAGCTTAATTCCCGCAAAAGTGGTATTTACATATCCGACAAATAACGGCGCTTCTACCGGAGGTAAATTCTGGGTTCAAGGCATGAGGGTTGGCTATACAGAACCTTCGGCAGTCAGCGTCACCGGTCTTGATATTGTGGGAATTGAGGGCGACTCGCTTAACGGCGCGGATGTGTTTGCGGATGATGAAGTGGGGGCGTATGTGAAAGCGGCGGTTACTAATGAGACGGCTTCGGACGCAAAGCTTTTGATTGTCATTGCGCAGTATAACGGAGACAGGATGATAGATACAAAGATTGTTAGTAAAACTGTTGCATCCGGCGCCGATTTCGTAATAGACCAGAGTACGGATGAAACATGCAGTTTGACAATTTCTGCGGATACAACCGTTATTAAGGCTTTTGTGTGGGACGAAACATTGCTTTCATATTGTGACTGTGTTGAGGCGGTTCCCAATATAGAATAATATTTATCAGGAGAATAAATATGATATTAAAAAAATTAATCATGTTTTCCGCTGCTATTGCGGCCGTATTTATCATTGGCGTGGCTGAAGCGGGCGCGAAAGCAGATTATATGTGGTCAGAGCAGAATGTTATTCAAATCAGCGGCATCGCTGCAAGCAAAAAAGCCGGTGTTAATGTGGTAGTGCAGATTCTGAAGCCTGGCGAGGACTTATCGACTTTAACGCCCGAAAACATGGAGTATGCGGTAGCGTATCATAATCAGATTAAGACCGGCGCGGGAGGAGCATACAGCGTATCTGCAAGACTTGATAATGATACGGACAATCGTATTGCTCTTATCAGAGAGGCGGACGGCGCGTCAATTCAGAGTATTGATATCCAGCCGAACGATATGACGGCGGAAGCAGTTTTTGACGCGGTAGGTCATATGTACTATGACTGCACAAAAATTCCTATGAAAATAAAGACTTCAAAAAGCGGGAAATTTAATGTTTCAGTAAAACTTACGGATGCTTCCGGATTAAGCGGAAAGTCAGTAATAAAGACGTTTACCGGAGTGGATACCGATTTGGATAATGTTGTTCATATCACGCTTAATCTTGAAAACGACGCGATGAAATACGGAGTATTTAACGCGGAATGTACCGTGTCAAAAGCAGGAGAAGCAAACGTTGTGTGCAATACGCAGTTCAGTGTTTCAAGAATGACTGAGAAGGGTGAGGAAAACCGTCGTATCGGTGTAACGCAGCACTTTTTCAGTATGCAGAAAACGGGCGATATTGATACCGAGCTTGATATGATGCAAAAAGCGGGTATAAAGCTTCAAAGACAGAGTGTTTATTGGGATACTTTTGAAACGGGATATAAAAATTATCAATTTAATGAGAGAACGCAGCAGTATTTTGATTTGCTCGGGGAGAAAAGACTGGGCGGTATCGTGCAGGTGTTCGGCGGCAACGGACTTTATTATCCCAAAAATGCGGACGGAAGCTATAAAAGAGATGAAAATGGCAACTTAATGGATTTTCCGCCAAATACTCCGGAAGTACTTAAAGCATTCGGAGACTATGCGTATAATTTAGCAGAGCAGACAAAGGCTTATACTAACTGCTATGAGGTTTGGAACGAATATAACATAACGAGCTTCAATCCCAGAAATCTGCCCGCGTCAAATTATGCGGATATGCTGAAGGCGGTTTATGGCAGAATTCATGAAGCAAATCCGGACGCTGTTGTAATCGCAATGGCGCTGGCGGGATGTGACGAGGAGGCTCTTGTCTGGGTAAGAAATGTGCTAGAAGCGGGCAAAGGAGAAATTATGCTGGACGCCGTGTCTTTGCATCCGTACAAACAGCCTGAGAGTCTTGAAAGCAGCGCATATATAAAGAGGGTAAAGGATTTATTTGCCGAATATGGCTATACGGACATTAGCGTTTATATTTCTGAGACGGGTTACAGTACCGGAAGAACAGGAACGAATGACGCAGAGCAGGCAAAAAGACAGGTAAGAAATCTTGCGCTTTTATCCGATGATGCAGAGCAAATTTATATTTATAATGCATTTGAAAAGCAGAATACAACTGATGCGGAAAAGGGCTATGGCATTATAAGAGGACAGTTTGACGGGGCTATGCCGTATTACGCAAAGCCCGCATATGTTGCCGTGGCAAACTTTAATAAGCTTACGGGAAATTATCAAGAGGTTGTGCAGACGTCTCCCGAAAGCGGCGTATACGTGGTTAAATTTACGAAAAAAGACGGTAAAAGATGTTGGATGCTGTGGACTGTAAAGTCCGGCGGGCAGGTATATGAGCTTGATACCGAGGGATGCGCTAATGTCAGTAAATACGATATTTACGGTAACAGTGAAGCGATGGTAAGTTCAAACGGTAAATATAGTATAAATCTTACAGACGCGCCCGTTTATATTGAAGCGAAATCTCCGATTGAGGTTAAATATATTGATATGGCGGGTTTCACGGTGGATACCTTAAACAACACAGCTACGATTGACGCTGTGGTTGATATACGTGTACCAACGGCGAATGCGGAGTTATATGCCGCAAGCTATAAGGATAATACGCTTATTGAGTGTAAGAGAGCGGAGGCTTCTGCGGGGACTCATACGTTGACTGTGAATACTGCCGACGCGGACAGGGTGGCGGTTTATTATTGGAACGGAGCAACTATGGAGCCGCTTCTTGACAGAAGATTGAATGATTTAACTAAATAATGATATTTAAGTAAACGGAAGTATTAAGAAGCGGACGGTGTATAAGTCGGAGAAATGCATGGATAAGAAAGGGGACAACAATGCGTTTTAAAAAAGTATTGTCTGTAGCGGCTGCGGTATGTTTTTGCGGCTCTGTGTTCGGAGGAAAAATCGTACGAGCCGCCGCGGACCACGACAGAGACGATGTAAAGATAAGCTATAGCTTTGATTCTGCTTTAGAGTTTTCAACAAGCTGCGCAAAGCTGACAGATACGGGTGACAGTCGCCACAATAATGCTATGGAAATTTTTCCGATTGAAAATACTGTTTCCGCATCAAAGAAATTTCCGGATCTTGAAAAGGGAGTAAAAACAACCGTCAGCTTTGATTTTTATGCAAAGCAGACTGACCATATTTTCAGAATGGCGTTTCACGACGGTACAAAAGTCTATAATTCGATATACTGGGACCATGCGGGCAGAGTGCTTTTTTCATTAAACGGTGCTGAGCCGACAGGCATAACCAAAACAAACACATATTCTCAGCAGCAGGCTATTATACCGTATGATGCGGGAAGCTGGCATAATGTAAGCATGGTTATAAATCCGGCAGGCAAGAATACTGTTATTGATTATTTTTACGATGGGGCGAAAATAGGCACGTGTGAAACAAGCAGGTCTGAAACAGGAAATCTTGACTCTATTTATTTAACTTCGACTATCTCGGGATACGGTATCGCGAATACAGAAAAGCTTGATTATGACGGAAGCGAAGGACTTTGTATAGATAATCTGAAAATATCGCAGGGGGATGCTGATTTTTATGCATCGGCTGAAGATACGGAGGATTTTGTACGGATAGAATTTTCAGAGCAGATATCAAATCAAAACAGCTTGGAAGAGATTACTCTTATTAACACTGTAACCGGTGAAGAAGCGGGCGTCAGTGAAATAATAGATGAGAGCGGAAATTTATATATTGTTCCCGAAGCAGGTCTTGAAATGGGGAAGGAATATATAGTAAAAATTCCCGACGGCTTTGTAAGCGTAAGCGGTAAGACGCTGTACGGCAATATGATTTATTTTACATCAAATCACGGTACAAGCGGGGGCAGCTGGGAGGCGGCAGCGCCGTATGTGTTTCATGCGGATTTTGAAAATCTGCCGCTCGGCAGCGCTATAAGGAATGATGAAGAATGGAATACTGTTATCGCGGCAAGCACTATAAACGGCGTGTCATGCGAGGAGACAGACGGTAATAAATTTGTACGTTTTACAAATGAAAGCGGAGCTACCTATCTGCGGTTTGAGTCAAGCGGAAAATGGACGGACGACGCTGTGTATGACAGAGTCATAGCTGAAATGGATATATCTCTTCCGGAGATTAAAAGAAGCTCGGATATACTGCTTTTGATAAACTCAAAAACGGTCGGTCAGTGTTTTTTTGACAGCTATGGCAGATTTGTCGCGGTATCGGGCGGCGGATTTGATTCGGCGGAGGATACAGACGGTGAATATCCCGAAAATCATATAGTATACGACTTTTCGCAGGAGGCGGATAAAAGGTACAGGCTGTCCTGCAGAATAGATAAAGCACAGGGAACAATAGATTATTATATTGACAATGAATTTGCGGGACGCACGCAGTGGGATGAAAAAATAGAAAATCCGAAGCTTTCCGCAATAAGAATAAAAGCAAATTCCGAGCTTAACGACGGCAGGGCGATTGATTTTGATAATTTCCTGATAGCGCATCCCAAATCGTCTGATACGGTATCGAAAATGAGACTTTTTTCGAGGAACGGTGAAAGCTGGGGAGCTTATGCGCAGGATGTTTTTTCTACAGTAACGGAGGGTCGGCTTGAATTTAGCTGTAATATTAACCCCGAAAGTGTGCAAGCGGAGAATATTGTAATTTCAGATGATTTTGATACAGTCCCCATCACTGTAACGGGACGGGAAAGCAATTCGGTGACTTTCAGTACGGATGAATTTTTAAAGGCGGACACGGATTATACTATTTCTGTATCAGGGATTTGCTCTGCAAGCGGTATTGTTTTATCGGATTATGCCGCAGATTTCAGGACGATCAGCAGAAAGTCGGTCGATATTGAGGATTTCAGATTGGAAAATTCAGCCGGCAGCAGAATAATAAATATATCGGATATTTCCGAGGGAATGGAGATTTTCTTAAAAGCTGAGATAATTAATTCTACGGATACCGACATAGTGGTACGTCCAATTTTAGCTGAAGTTGCAGATAATATTCTTGCGCAGACTGCAGAGGAGAAGATAGCGGTGCCGTCGGGCAGAGCAGAGTCCGTGAGCTTGAAAATGATTGTGCAAAACGAAAAAAATGTCGCAATTTCAGCAATGCTGACAGACGCTGATTATATTCCAATGTGTCAGGCAATAGAATATTCAAATATGTCAGAACCGATAGAAGATGAATGGACGGTGGTTTACAGAGGGAAGCTTAAATCGGAAAAAAGCGGGGAACAGGTTTTTGTCGACATATTACTTCCGGGAAAGACGCGAAACGACATTAATTCAGCGGCGGCGCTCAGCACGGTGCTGGCGTACCGAGCGCAGACGGTTACCGGTACAGACGGAGAGTTTAGTATTAAATTCAGATTGGAGGATAATCCGGAAATTGACGGCGATGCGGTCTCGGGGAAATATAGTGTGCTTTTATCATGTGCAGGCGAGATAATTCAGGATAAGATATCTTTTGCAAATGCAAAAGATACGGCGAAGCTAATAGCGCAGATAAATACGGCGGCAGAAGGAAATCGTGATAGCGCAGTTGGTATGATTAAAGATATAATTGCGAATAATCCGGATGCATTAGGTATTAACGATACTGATTTTGCGAAGATTGATTCACGAAAATTTGCCGATATGGTATATAATTTCATTAAAAAGAATGGCCCGCTTGCCGACACAGTCGGCGCAAAGAAACTTTTTGGCAAATGTATTATTATTTCTTTGACGGACGGAGGAGAAATAAAAAATCTGTTTGATTATTCATCGGAGCTTGAATTGTCAGAAAGTAAAATCAAAAATTTATATACGATGAGTTTTGTGACGGAAGCGCTTCAAAAAGAAATAACAAGTGAATTGCGAGGTTGCGAATTTACTTCGACTGAAGGATTTTACAGTGAGCTGACTGAAAAGTTTGTATTGAACGCGGTAGAGCATCCTGACGGAACAAATAATGTGAGGACTGTTATAAAGGAATTATGTTCCGATATTCCAATAGACGCAAAAAAGGCGGCGGACGCTCCGGACAGCGTATACATTAAATTAGCGCATAATAAATATCAATCATATTCAAAACTTGCGGAAGCGTTTAACAACGCCTACCGAAACGCAGCGGAGCCTTCAAATAATGGAGGCGGCAGCGGCGGAGGAGGCGGTGGAAACAGCGGAGGCGGAAGAGGTTCGTCTTCGGTAAGCATGCAGACTATCATTAATGAAACGTCGGCATTGTTGCCGGATAAAATTACACCTATACCGTTAAGCATTTTTGATGATATAGATAACGTGGCGTGGGCAAAAGAGGCGATTATTTCTCTTGCCGAGAAGAAGATAATATCGGGAAAAGGGGAGAATAAATTCTGTCCTGACGATAATATTACAAGAGAAGAGTTTACTAAAATGGTGGTGAACGCATTTTTAAAGGACGCCTCCGCAGTTGATATGAATTTTGAAGATGTTGATGAGAACGGGTGGTCGTTCAGTTTCGTTGCAAAGGCATACGGTGCAAAGGTTATATCAGGCTATAGCGATACATATTTTGGCGCGAAAGATAATATTACAAGACAGGATATGGCGACTATTCTTTACCGAGCGGCAATGTGGAACGGAATATTGTTTGAAAACAGTATTGACAAGCGTTTTATGGATGAGGAAAATATTCCGGAGTACGCGCGGGAGGCGGTAAATATCCTGTACAATTCAAATGTAATATCGGGAGTGTCAGAAGCTGAGTTTGACGGGGCAAGCTTTGCGACAAGAGCGCAGGCTGCTAAAATGATAGACGGATTGTTAAAGCTTTAGCTTGCAGATTAAATCCGGATGAGTTAAGAGGGTGACATACATGAAAAAAATACTTATATTTATTGTTTGCATTAGTGTGCTTTTGAGTACCGTAACGGCGTCGTCGGCAAAAGATTTAAAAAGTTCTGATACGATTATTGATTTTCTTGAATGTATCGGGATAATTAACACGGAGACCGACGCGGCTGACGATATTGTCACGCGAGAGATTTTTGCGGTTTATGTGGCAAGAATGCTCGGTATAGACGAAAACAGTGAAAGCGGTACGCGATATTTTGCGGACGTTGAGAATAATGCTTTTTCTCAAAAAGCCGTTAATACCCTTGTTGAAAGCAGAATAATAGATGTTCCTGAAGACAGATATTTCAGACCCGGCGATACTGTTTCGTATAATGAAGCGGTTAAGATGCTGGTATGCGCGGCCGGATACAAAACGTATGCGGCATATAGCGGAGGCTATCCTGAAGGATATTTAAACGTGGCAAAACAACTGAAAATAGAGTGCGAGGTTCAAGACAGAAGCCAGCTTAAAGTTAATGAGGCGGCGAAGCTTATTTATAAAACGCTCGTGGCTCCGATGCGCAATTTTTATGAAACAGATAAAATTGATTCAGAAATTGATTCTAAAGATAGTATGCTTGCAATGTATTTTAATATATTGTGGCAAGAAGGAACAGTTTCAAAGATTGCCGGACAATCTATAAAGAGCGGCGGTGTACTGCCGATTGGGAAGGCAGAGATAGATTCGAATATTTATGATATAAGTTCGGATATTGATTCGGAAAGATTTCTGGGAAGCTATGTCAGGTATTTTTATAAAGACGGTATCGATGAAATAATCTTTATAAGCGACGAGGTAAAGAAGACAGAAGATATTATTATAGATATTGACCTTTTAGATGATTTTACGGGAAGCGAGTTGTCGTACTATAAGAATTACAATACAAGCAGAATTGTTAGGGAGAAATTGTATAATCCTGTTGTTGTATATAACGGAATATATTTAGGCGAGAATATAAAGAATACTTTCGATCATCTTAATAAAGGCAGTATAACAGTTAAGGACAGTGATAACGACGGTAAATATGATTTTATTTCCGTGAAAGATTACAGTAATTTTATAGTTGGAGCTTCAGACGCGGAGAGCCGCAAGTTATTTAACAAGCTGTCGACGGGAAGAAAAGAAATTTTTTGCGAGGATTTTGATGTAGTCACGCTTAAAGATGAAATGGGAAATGAACTTGAGTTTGGCGACATTCCAAATCAGGCGGCTGCGTCTGTTGCCGCGTCAAAGGATAATAAAAGTTATATTGAAATAATTGTCTCGTCAACCGAATTTAACGGAGCAATTCAGGAGATAAGCGATAATGAGTTTGGACCGTATGTTGTGATTAATTCAGAGCGGTATATGATAGATAAATCATATTTGGATGAATTCAGCGCAAATACTTCTGTCGGCAATGTTTATTATTTCAAAACAGATATGTTCGGAAAAATAGCATATGTTTATTCAGACAGCACAAGAAACTATAGCATGGGATATGTGCGAAAATTAAATTATGATATAGACAGTGAAAAGTGTTTTCTGAGGGTGCTGACTGAAAAATGTACTGTTGAAACTATGACAGTTGATGACAGAGCTAAAATTGACGGACGGAAATATAAGAATATGAAAGCCGTAAACGAGGCGCTGCAGGCGGCTTTAGGCGATGATACATCAGTCAGCAAACGATTTATATGCTATAGATTAAATGACGAGGGATATATAACCGAAATTGATACTCTAACCATGAATACAAGCAGTGAAAGCGGTCTGAATTCAATTACGGCAGTGTATCCTAAGGATAACACAGAGAAGGTGTTCAGTTATGGCGGAGCGATAGGGAATACGACAAGGACTTTCGGAAGGGCGGCTCTTGTCACTCCAAAAACAACTGTGTTTCTTTTGCCGGGCGGTTCCGGTTTGCCGGACATTGAGGATTGCTATGTGGGTACATATTCAAATATTTTGAAAGAAAATATCAGGTATACGGGTAATGCATATAAGCTAAGCACGATGAATGCATATGCGGACGCAGTGCTGGCATGGTATGACGCGGCGGACCTTGACGGAAACACCAACGGAAGTAAATACGCTTTTATGATAGATAAGATTTCGCTGGGTGTGAATGAAAATGAGGAGGTTGTGCAATTCATCAGCGGCTATGAAAATGGAGTGAAAAAGACGCTGGAGGCGTCGAAAGACGTTGATTTCAGCGGGCTGAAACGCGGCGATGTTGTTCGTTTTGAATATGACGTGAATAAGAAAATATCTAAAAACGGCGTTGCCGAAAAACTATATGACCCGAATGACGAATATCCGGACTGGGAAATAGATTTTGAAACAGGCTGCCGGCTGAAAGAATCAGCGTCATACACACAGGTATTTCAGATATCCTTTGGCAATGTTGTGAGGGTGATTGACGATTGTGTGTTTTGGGCGGCAGACGGATACACTGACATTGTGGATAGCGCTGATGTAAGTTCAGCCAGCATAACAGTGTATGATTCTGATAAAAAAACAATCTCAGCAGGTACGGTAAATGATATTTATGACGCTGAGGCCGCGGGTGAGAATTGTTCTAAAATAATGTATGTAACCCGTGACAATGCAGCAAGGTGTATATATATATTTAACTGAATATTTAATTGTAATACTTATCGTTTGATTACCGGCAGGAAAATATGAAAGTTTCTGCCGGTAAATCAAATATTCATTACAGAGCATATACTGTGTTATACTGCTTAAATATAACCTCTCTCTCCGCTTTGACTATGACAAAGTATATGTTCTGTAATGAGTAAGATAAGGGAAGCAGTTTGTTTTCAGACATTTTGTGTGCATAGGTCTTGCTGCGTATATAGATTTTGCATAGCGGATAAAAAGTATAGCGCGGCGGGACGCAGGAAAGAACGCTACTTATTACAACATAGGAGAAAAATATATGATAAAGGCAGTAATATTTGATTTGGACGGCGTGCTTGTAACAACAGATGAATTGCATTTTAAGGCGTGGAGTTCGCTTGCAGAAGAACTTGGAATAAAAGGATTTACAAAATCTGATAATGCAAGACAGCGTGGCGTAAGCCGTATGGCGTCGTTGGAGATTTTGCTTGAGAAAACGGACAGGCAGTTTACAGATGAAGAAAAAGAAGAGCTTGCGGAGCGGAAAAACGAGATGTATATCAGATCCATTTCAAAGCTTTCAAAGTCGGATTTGCTTCCGGAGGCGGTTGAGTTTATAGATTATATAAAATCAAAGGGGATAAAGACTGCGATTGGTTCTGCAAGTAAAAATACCCCGCTTATTCTGAAAAAGACTGAGATTTCAGATAAATTCGACGCAATAAGCTGCGGACTTGATACGGTGCGGGCAAAGCCTGAACCTGATGTGTTTTTAATAGCAGCTAAAAAGCTTGGTATTGCTCCGGAGTGTTGCGCGGTTATTGAGGACTCTGACGCAGGGATAAGGGCGGCAAAGTCGGGCGGCATGTATGCTATAGCCGTGGGCGCCGCGGAGCATAACCCGGAAGCCGATGTTTCGGTTGCGTCGATTGAGAGTCTTTATAAAGCGATTACATTGCTTGCGTAACAGGAGGAGGATATGACAGAGTTTATTTTATCGGAAAATGAATTTAATAAAGAAAATATTCCGTGGAACGGAAACCGTTTTCTCACGGGAAACGGATATTTTGGAATACGGGGAACTCTGGAAGAATATACAAAGGAAAATATGTGCGCGATTAATATGGCGGGCATATATGACAGAGCGGGAGACGCATGGCGCGAATCGGTTAACGCTCCCAATCCGCTTTATACATATGTTATCATAAACGGCAGAAAATACGCTCTTCCGCATAATAAGCCGCTTTCACATATGCAGACATTGGATTTCAGAAACGGCGTACACAGCCGTAGGACTGAGTGGCTTGCAGAAGGCGGAATAATAACGGTTAAATGCGAAAGATTTGCAAGCATGAGCCGTCGTCATTTGATAGCGATGAAATATACGGTTTCGGCAGATTTTGAATGTGATGTAGAAATTGTAACGGGAATTGACGGAGATGTGTGGGACATTAACGGTCCGCATTTTGTGAAAATGCAGACGTCATATAAGAATAATGTATGTTATGTGACCGGCGTGACGGGCGAAAAGAGTATTGCCGTGAATGTGCGCGAGGCTGTAAAGCCAGATTTTAATACCGATGAAACAGTAATAAACGAAGAAAGATGTATATGCAGACATTTTTCTTTAAAAACTAAGCCAAATGTAGAATACTCAATAGAAAAGATTGCGGAGATAACTTCATCTGAAGATGATTTTGAAGCTAATGACAATATAGAAAGACTGGTTTATTCGGAGCTTAAAGCGGAGCATATTACCGAATGGGAGAGAATATGGAATGTTTCTGAAATTACAATAGACGGTGACGACGAGGCTATGTATGCGATTAATTATTCGATATATCATCTAAACAGTATTGCTCCGAGGGGGCAAAAAGGAAAGTCAATACCTGCGCGCGGGCTTTCGGGTCAGGTATATAAGGGCGCGGTATTTTGGGATACGGAAATGTTTATGATAGACTATTATATACATACTGAGCCGGAGGTTGCCAAAACCCTTCTGAAATACAGAATTGAAACCATAGAAGGCGCGAGACAAAAGGCGAAAGAATACGGCTTAAAGGGCGCGTATTATGCATGGGAAAGTCAGGAGGGCGGATACGAGGGCTGCTCGGATTATAATGTGACAGATGTTTTTACAGGCCGACCTATGCGCACCCATTTCCGTGACAAGCAGTATCATGTATCGGCTGCCGTTGTTTACGGTCTTATGAAATATATACGCGGTACCGGCGATTACAGTATTCTTAATGAGGGAGCTATAGAAACCGTGATTGAGTGCGCACAGTTTTATCG
Source organism: uncultured Clostridia bacterium (assembly GCA_949742185.1). GTDB lineage: Bacteria > Bacillota > Clostridia > UBA1381 > UBA1381 > CATJNN01. The sequence goes on from CATJNN010000269.1 coordinate 20,972, forward strand.
TTCTCTTCTTCTGAGATACGCAGATAAGCCTTATTATGAGATACATGACGTTGTGGGTCCTGATGAATATCATGAGCGGGTTAATAATAATGCGTATACAAACAGGATGGCAAAGTTTGTATTTGATATTGCAATAGAGCTGATTGAAAAATTTGAAAAGGAATATACTGAAGATGCGGAACGGATAGACAAGAAATATGATCTTGCGAAAACGCGTACAATGCTCAGAGATTCATCTGAAAATATCTTTATACAGCAGCCGCATGAAGACGGTATAATAGAACAGTTTAACGGTTATTTTGACCTTGAGGACACAACTGTTGAGACGGTGCGTTCAAGACTTTTAAATCCTAAAGAGTATTGGGGCGGAGCGTATGGGGTAGCGGCGGGAACGCAGGTTATAAAGCAGGCTGATATTGCGGCAATGTTAAGTATGTTCAGAAATGATTACAGCGTTGAAATTATGAAAAAGAATTTTAGTTATTACGAGCATAGAACGGAACACGGTTCTTCGCTTTCAGCATGTATGTACGCGCTGCTTGCCTGTTATACAGGCGATGCTGATACAGCATATTCACTGTTTATGAAGTCGGCGAAAGCTGATTTGACAAAAGGCGGCAAGGAATGGGCGGGACTTGTTTATATAGGCGGCACTCATCCGGCAAGCGAGGGCGGCGCGTGGATTGTTGCCGTAAATGGATTTGCGGGAATTGAGGAGACGGATGGAAAGCTCATATGCAGGCCGCTGCTTCCTGAAAAGTGGAAGGGGATGAGTTTTAAGCTCATGTACAGAAATAAATTATATGCTGTTGATATAAAAAAAGGAAAAGCGGCAATAAATGAGATATAATTATAAAATTCTATAATAATATACGGCAGGGGGGGAAAAAAATTTTATTTTTTGTAAAGTTCATATATATCATTGTATTGCAGAGACAGAACGGGATGAATACTGTTATTACATGTTTATAATGTTAAAAAATATATGGATAAGTCGTAAATCAGGTATTTTTTATAAGGATAAACGGTAAATATATTGACAAAATGAATTGTAGATATTATTATATAAATAGGTAATTTATTCAGGCGGCGAGATATTCAAGAATATGCAGGACGTCGGATACGACGGTCGGGTTTTAAAAGCCAAAAGATAAAATTATATAGACATGGATTGTAAACAGATATATTCTGCGGATGTTATATAGTTCATTTTACTGGCGGCTTGTCTAAGTCTCAATTTAAAGTGATAATGCCGTGTGTTCTGTGATAAAGATATATTGTAAATGAATGGAGGCAACAAAAAAATGATAAAAAAGTTGTGCGTTTTGGTGATGGCAGTGTGTATTTGTCTGCCTATTACGGCTTTTGCAAAGGAAGAACCGTGCGTATTCTTTGCGCCGCAGAGTATGAATGAGGAGAATGAGATAGTTGTTCCTGTTTATATTCAGAATCTGCCGAAAGATAATGACGGGCTGTGCGGAGCAGAGTTTCAGTTTGTTTACGACGCGGAGCGCTTTGCGATTAAGATGGATGAGAACGGGAGACCTTTTTTAGGGACAAGCTCAGCGATGCTGGTGCAGAATACTGAGAATGCCGAAGTTTCTGCTGACAGAGATGTTGTTTCTGTAAGTTATGTGGATTTCAGCGGAGGAAATGATACGGTACTTCGCGACGGACCATTGTTTTATTTCACACTTATACCCAAAGATCCAGATAAGCTGTGGAATTCTGACGATTATTATCCGCTGAGGTTTGTTGCAGACAGCGTGAACTTAATTACGCTTGACCGTCAAAACGCAGCGTTGTCAGGGATGGCGGCAGAGGGAATAGATACATATGTAGGAGGATATAATGCTTTTCCAACGTTTGAACCGCCTAAGATTGAGGATAAAATTGAGTTTAAGCTTGGGAGTTCCGCGGTGTATATAAATGGGGAGGAAAAAGAAAGCGATGCGACGCCGTATGTGAACAGTGAATTTATGGTGCCGCTTCGCTCGCTTGCGGAAGCTGTAGGTATGGAAATTTATTGGGATGGTCAGAGTCAGACAGCATCGGTTTTCAGACCGTATGCAAGCGCGCATTTTAATATAAACAGCGGTGATATTTACATAAATGCAAAACGGCGCCCGGATTTGACAAAGGCTGAGATTGTAAATGACAGGACGTTCATACCGGTCTCTGCGGTACAGTCTCTTTTTGGTGATAAGTTAGATATAGAAAATAACAGTGATAGTATATCGCTGGAGTTTAAATAAAAGGAGGAACCAAACAATGAAAAAAGTATTATCGGGGATTTTGGCGCTAATGATTGCAGGAACAATAACGCTTCCTGCTTTTGCAGAGGTGGGGGATATTACCGCCGAAGAAGTTAAAATTGACGATGGAACGGAAAATTTAGTTGATTTACTGAAAACAACAGCAGACGAGGAGGAGGGGATGCTCCGTATTGCGCCATCGAATCTTTTGAAGATTAAACTAAAGCTTGAGAGTGATGGCGCGGAAGGTACAAATATGAGCTTTTTGGCAAATAAAAAGCTTGAAAACGGAGCGGCTATCAGTAATGAGGATATACAATTTATTGATGAAAAAACAATAGCTGCGGACGGCACAGTGACAATACAGTTCCGCCCGCGTGAGAATCAGTCCACAGGTATTTACAATATGCGCGCCAACGCAAAAGACGCAACAATGTTCAGCAAGTTTTATAAGACTGTTGCGGATGAGATTCAGCCGTCTTTGTCAAACCCAGACAGCGTTGCGCTCGGAAAGAATATAACGCTTACTGTATCGGGTTATACGGAAGCGTGGAAAAATGCAAATAATCTGTATGACGTGACAGACGCTAAAACGGAAATAATAAACTATACAATTACGCCGGACAGTCAGTCGGATAAGATTGCAACTCTTGAAATTCCGACTTCGGGATTCAGTATGGGTACGCGCACGTTTCGTTTTGAACCGAAAACGACAGGAGGGGCGTATAATCCGATTACGTTTACAGCAGAAATAACAGAACCTGAAAAGGAATATACAATATCGTTTGACGATACCTCGATTGAATCAAAAGTATTTACTGAAAGCGCTATTCCGATAGGCGGTATTACGCTTCCTGCGGCAGAAAAGACAGGTTATACGTTTGAAGGCTGGTATAAAGAGAATACGTTTGTAAATGAAATATCGTCGCCCATTACAGCGGCAAATCTTGCGGATATTTTTGGAGAAGGGACGTCAGTTACTCTTTATGCAAAGCGGACGCCGATAACGTATAATATAACGTATCATAACACAGATGAAGCGGAAAACTCAAATCCTGAGAACTACACGATTGAAACGGAAACAATCACTTTGTCCGCGCCTCAAAAAACAGGTTATGATTTTGATGGCTGGTATACTGATACGGGATTTTCAGCATCTGCGACAGAGATACCGCAGGGGTCTACGGGAGCAAAGGATTTTTATGCAAAATGGACGGCAAAGACATACACAATTATATACAATAAAGACGGCGGAACGATAGAAAATGAAAGTAATTATACAAGCTACACCTATGGCGCAGGTTTGACTTTGCCGAAACCTGCGAGAGACGGATTTTATTTTAACGGTTGGTATGATAACGAGCAACTGAGCGGAGACCCTGTATCTGCAGTGCTTGCGACTGATACGGAAAATAAGACTTTCTGGGCGAAATGGACTGAGAATGAGCCGACAGAGTATCAAATAATTTTTGTTGATTATAATGGAACAGAGCTGAAAAAAGGTATGGTTAATGTTGGTGAAATTCCGAGCTGTGAAGAGCCTGCAAGAGAGCAGGATGATAAATACACATACACCTTTGCGGGCTGGACGCCGGAAATTGAAGCGGTAAGCGCAAACGCGACATATACAGCGACATATAATCAGATTCCGAGAGCATATACGGTAACATATGAAAAAGACGGCGGCACAATCGAAGACGAAGAAAACTATACGAGCTATACATATGGTACGGCATTGACGCTGCCTACTCCGTCAAAAGCAGGATTTGATTTTGACGGCTGGTACAGCGACGGCGAGTTTAATAATAAAATTACTGAGATTTCAAGTGATGCGACGGGTGATAAGACAGTTTATGCGAAATGGAACAGTGTTGTGAATTATAAGATTATAGGCGTTGATAAAGAGAACAACAGTGTGAAGCTGATAAAACGTACTGACGACAGCGCATGGCTTATAGTTGCAACATACACAGGCGGCGGAAATCTTATTAAAGCCGCTATAAAGGATATATCAGAAAATAAAACAGGCGCGGAAGGCGCAGATGTTACTGTTGCAAATATATTTGAAGAGGATTATGAAAAAGTGAAAGCGTTTATGTGGAATAATCTTAAGGATATGCAGCCCAGATGTAATGCGTATCCGGAAAGTGAATAATATGTATTAGATTAATATCCCCATTGTCTGCATTGCAGACAATGGGGATATTTTTTTAGATAATATGTTTCGCTATACTTTAAAAGTTAAAAAATTATCCGCCGCTGTGAAGCGGCAGATAAATAACTATATAAATTTATGATGCGGTTATTCTGTTACGATGTATGGGCGTATATCGTCGCCGCGTTTTTCAAGACATAGATTTTCATATGTAAAATTATCGGTGTTTCGCACATAAACGCCCCATGCAGGGAGTATTCCGAAGTTGTGGAATTCAGGATATCTTTTTCCCATAGGCGGAATGTTATGCCGAACGTATTCTGTCACGCCGCCCTGCATTGAGACGCATATGTTTTTCAGCGTAATACCGTCTATATGATTTTCTTCGGTTCCCGATATACATATTGCGGATTTTGCGTTGCCCCAGTCCTCGCCTTTATATGTGGAGCCAACCGCATCAATGCAGATACCGCTTATATTTTCTATAAGAATATTTTTTATAACGCCCTGAGTTGTACGAGTATTATCTTTATGATATGTGCGGAGACGGTCGCCGCCGGCTATAAATATGGGACCGGTAGAGTTTAAAAGGCGTATATTTTTAATTGTCAGCCCGTCAAGATTTGCGCCGTCGACCGGACATATTTTAATCGCGCAGCCGTTGCAGTCGTATATATATGAGTTTTCAAAGCTAATGTTTTCAAAATCGCCAACCGATTCTGTGCCGATTTTGAAAGCCGCCCAGTTTGTGGTTATGGTGCAGTTTGTTACAGATATATCGCGGCATGGCATGTCAAATGTGGATTTAAGACATATTGCATCGTCGCCGGTGTCTATAGAACAGCCGTCTATATTGCAGCCGCGGCAGGAGCCTATATCAATACCGTCGTTGTTTCCGTTTACGCGGCTGTGGATTGATATATCCTTTACGGATATATTTTCACAGTTTAAAAGATGAAGTGTCCATGCAGCTGATTTTTTTAAGGTTACGTCGCTTATGCTTATATTTGAGGAGTTCATAATTCTTACAAGAAACGGACGCTCAAGATGATTTGGGTGCGAGGATGAGAATATTTCTCCTCTGCCGTCGATAACGCCCTCGCCGTATATGCTTATATTTTCTTCACTGTCGGCGTATATGAGGCTTCTGCCGCGCTGATGATCTACAGCGTCGGTAAACAGATCGACATTGTCTGAATAGTCCGCAAAATTTTCGCTGCCAAGAAAGTATGCGCCTTTTTCAAAACGAATTGTAAGATTACTGCGCAGAAACAGTGTGCCGGTTATGTAGACTCCCTTTTCAATCACAAGTTCTTCTCCTGAAGAGGATGCTGCATCTATAGCCTGTTGTATTCTTTTTGTCTGACATTCGGATGATGCGTTTAAAACGCCAAAGTCTTTTAATGTTATCATAATGAATAACTCCTTTCATTGCTATTTAAAAATATGACAGAGGCATGGTTATTGTAAATGTTGTGCCTTTGCCGGGAGCACTGTCAACGCTTAGACCGTATTCTGTTCCAAATAATATTTTTATACGTCTGTTGACATTATTTATTCCTATATGCTTTGAGGACAGATATATATCCGAAGCAAGAATTTCCTGCACCGAGTGCAGTGTTTGAAGGTCCATTCCCATTCCGTCATCCGCAACTGTAAAAATGAGCTTATTACCGCAGGTGAAGGCTGAAATTGTGACGGTTCCGCGCCTGCATGCGGGTCGTATTCCGTGTTGAAAAGCGTTCTCTACAAGAGGCTGAAGTATCAGCTTTATAACCTTGCAGTTTTCAAGTTCGTCGGGAATGTTAAATATAAAATCGCATTTGTTCGGATATCGAAGCTCCATTATTCTTATATAAAGAGACAGATGTTCTTTTTCGGTTTTTAATGGAACAATTTTGTTTTCGCCGTCCAGCCCTATTCTGAGCATTTTTGAAAGGCTGACGGTTATATCCGAAATATCGTTTGCAGCTCTGAAATGCTTATACGCCATAAAGTTAATCGTTTCAAGCGTATTGTAAAGAAAATGAGGATTTATCTGCGCCTGAAGCGCCACGGTATACGCGTTGTTTAAAAGCGCGATTCTTTCTTCAAGCTCTATTTCAACAAGCCTTTTATCCTGTATTGTAGCGTTTATATTTTCTATTATATATGATATTTCGTTATCTACGCCCAGTGTTTTTTCGCTGTCAAAGTTTTTATCGATTGCTTCAATAATATTTTGGATGGGCTTAAAGGTTCTTAGCGCCAAATATATTGAAACGAACAGCATTATAATAATTGTAAACAATATCAGAGCGCAGATAATTAGAATTGAACGAAATACGCTCACGTCGGATTGCATATTTGTTATGAGCACATATTCAAGTCCGCTTGAGTGGGATGATATTGTGTATGAGGAGTTGTTATTTTTCCGAGTGTTGTGTGTTCGGTCATAAATGTAAGCATACTGATTAAATTGGTCAAACATCTTATCGGTATCGTTTGAAAGAACAAGCCGATGGTATGCGTTAAGAACATATAAGTCTGTACCGCTTGTTTCGCCCGCGACGATATGCAGAAGATTTTCGATATTGAGATTTACGACAACTGCGCCTATTGTTTCTCCGAGGTCGTTGTGCACGGCAAGCACAAATGACAGGCAGTATGGATATGAATCGTTTATTTTTCTTGGGATTATGGCAAGCTCGTTTAAACGGAGCGACGCGTAGTTTGAAAGCCACGATTTGTCCTGAAAGTTTTCCACAGTGTCATTTTTGCCGCCCGATAATATATATCTGTTTACGTTTGAATACAAGTAGATGCTTTCAATGTATCTGTATGTAATATACGACGTGCCCATAATCTGCTCGTAGTCCGCTTTTGAATAGAGCTTGTTCATATCCTTTTCGCCCATAAAATCAATGACCGCGGGATTGCTGGCTATGGAGTAGGTAAAAAGCTTGGTTTCGGCATATATATTGTCAAAGACTGTCGAGATGTTTGAAAGACGCTGGTTATATATATCGTCAAGCTTTTTAGTGGTAACGTTTGCATAGTTTGTGTATACGCTGAAAAATAAAAGCAGCATGGGCATAATTATAATCAGCAGAATAACAAGAAAATTTTTAAAAACCACACTTTGGGTCTTATAGTTTGTAAGGTATTTAAAAACGCTGTTTTCTTTCATTTTTTAATCCTTCTGTCTTAGATATTCTCTCGGAGAAATACCCGTAACCTGCTTGAATTGCTGAGCAAAATATTTAGGGTTTTTATATCCGCATATTTCGCTTATTTCGTAAATTTTGTATTTTTTCTGCTCAATAAGCTCAATGGCTTTGCTTATACGCACATTTATAAGATAGTCTCTGAAATTCTCGCCTGTGCATTGCTTGAAAAGACGGGACAAATACGAGGCGTTGAGAAATACTGTGTTTGCCACGTCGTTTAAAGATATGTTGTCCGCATAGTGGACGGATATATAATCTTTAATTTGTTTTATTATAGCTTCTGAAGACGGAGTTTTCATATTAATATTCTCTGAAACATTAAACAGAAAGCTTCGGCTTATATCGAAAAGCTCTTTTTTGTCAGATACGCTGTTGATATTATTTAAATAAGCCTGATATATATCCTCAAACGTCCACCCGCCTATATTTTTAAGCTTGTCAAAAACAATTTCCGCCAGCTCTGATAAGTATGATTTTATTGTTTTTATGTCTATTTCCGACAGCTGATGCTCGAGATTTTTTATTAAAGCCGATAGACGGTCTTTGTTTCCGAGTATAAGCGAGGACATAATATTTTTATATATTTCCATCAGCAGAATACGACCATGGAAGACGTCGGAGGTTTCGTTATAAGCGTCTACCAGAGCGGCTGTTGACAAATGCTCGGCAAAATCTTTCAGATTTGAAAACGCCATACCGAGCTTGTATGAAATCGTAAGCTCCATAAGATACTGTATGCTTTCGCACACGGAGTCAAGCGAGCTGTTTAATATATCTTCGACCGAGTTTTCCGTCTGATTGAGAACGGCGATAAAAAGCCCTTCATTATTGTTTATCATTATATTGTAAATAGTAAACTGTTTAAGACCGTCCCTTAGAAAATTAAGTATAGCTGTGAAAAGCAGTTCTTTTCCGTAATTCCATTTTTCTTCAATATATTTATCAAAATTTTTCACCGTAATCCAAAAAGGACAGATGAACATTTTATCGGGATTGAAGCCGAGCTGATGAGCCATTAAAACGATTTTATCGTAGTCGGTGTGGTTGCCTATAAAAAAATCAAGGAAAAAACTCTCTTGTAAAGCGAAAGTTTCCTCAGAGGAAATTTTGCGCGAATCGAGAGTTTTTTTGACCTCGTTAATCATTTCGAGCATATCGTCGAAATCGGTGGGTTTTGTGAGATAATAATTTACGTTATACTTTATCGCCTGACGCGCATATTCAAAATCGCGGTGACCGCTGACCAGACACACAACGGAGGAAATGTTATTCTCATATACATATCTTGCGATATCTAGTCCTGTAGTGCCAGCCATTATTATATCGGTAAGAATAAAATCCACGCTGTTTTCTTTGAGATATTCAATAGCCTGCGTTCCGTTCTCGCAGGTATAGACGATCTCAAAGCCAAGCTCCGCCCATGGAATAAATTCTATAAAGCCTTCGCGTATAATATCTTCATCGTCTGCGATTAAAACCCTGTACATTATTTTACCTCTTTCTGATATACAATCATTCCATTGACGCTTTTTGGTTATATATATTAAGCAGCGACGCTATTTCAGAACCGCTGTTGTCTATCGGAGTGAATGAATAATTTTTAACTCCGTATACGTTCACATAATCAAATAGTTTTTTTCTGAACTCCTTTGACGCGGATGGTATAAACATTCCCGCCGTATACGGATAGGTGTGCATATCCGCAGGAATAACCATGTCGGCCGGAAGTGCGGAAAGAATTTCTCCCGAACCGGGGACTATATTTGCAAAGCATCTGTAGTTATTCTGATACACATTGGCTCTGCCGTTTTCAATATTGTAGTGTACCCCTTCAATACCGAAAGTAATCAGATTATACAACTCGGGATGCATATAGAATAAATCAAGAATTTTAAGCGCTGTATCAGACATTTTGCTTGAGGTTGGAATAATTACTGCGCTGTCCGAAAACAGCTTTTTAGTATGGTATTTATTGTCCGCGGCAATGTATATATAGCCGTCCTCATATCCGTCCATGGTGATAAAATATCTGTTGTTCTTTTCATAGCCCCAAGCGCCGCTTAAAACATGACGATATGTTGAGTCTGCGCCCTGCTTGTAAGTTATTGATATATCGTCGCGTATATATCCGTTTTGATACCACATACCGTATACTTTCTGCGCTGTGCGGAAGCTCTCGGTGTTAAGAATATCGACCGCGCGGAAAGAGCTGTCGTCTATCCTGTAGCCTATGGTGTCATTGGTGGACACGAAGGTTTCGTAGCCTATCATCGGAAAAAGCCTGGACACTGAAGCAAAATCAACGCCGTCTGAAAGGAGCTTGTTTTCTTTGAGAGTGTCAAGGTAGTTGGTTATAACCGATAAAAGCGTTTCATCTGCGCATTCTCCGCGGTTTACAGCGTCGGTAAGCTTGCTTATATCCATATACTGCGAGAGCTCGGCCGGAATTTTGATAAACGGAATGAGACCGCCGCAGTGTTCCGTTACAGGAATGAAATATTTTTTGTCGTAGATTTTATAGAGGCTGTCGTCGTCCTCGTTCAGACGCGAGTTAAGATTCGGAGCGTAAGAAGTGATGGGCGCGTCTATAAATTTATAAATGCTGTCCTGCGGATAATTAATGTATGAAAGCGTTGAGTCGTTTACCCACACTATGTCCGCCTGTTCTCCGGCAGAAAGATACACGGACATTTTCTGCGCGTATTCATGTATGTTGATGAAATTAAGCTTCACATTTATATCCGGATAATAGCTGTGTATTTTATCGTTTAATGCGTCGTTTACTTTGCCCGCGTCCTTATACGAATCGTTTGACGGAAGATACCACACTATCGTTTTAACGGCGGCGGCGTCAGACGTTTCGGCATTGTACGGAGAACAGCCCGAAAAGAAAAGCAGCAGCGCTGCAACGAGCGGATAATATATAAACCTCAAACGGCACACCTCCTAATCTAACGGTATTTTATCATACATCATTTTAGGGTGCAAGATAAAAAAGGTATGTTAGTTTTACATTTTTGGAAAAAGAGGTAATATTATTGGGGTTTACCTGCGATAAGCAGAGATGGTATAATAATAGCAGAAAGTCTTGATAAACAAGACTTTGGGCTGCGCCCTCCCGCACTTTGTGCGGCTGCATTATTGACGGCTTCGCAAAAATGCCCTTGCAAGCAAGCATTTTTGTTGCATGGTATAATAATAGCAGAAATAATAAGAATTATGGGAGATATATTATGCTTAAAGAAGTGCTGAAAAAAACGGCGGATAAAATGACGAGAATACGGAAAGATGATTTTGAGGAGACTTGTCCCGTAGGAATAATAGATATAAGTAATTGGGAATGGCCGCAGGGAGTCGGAATGTACGGGCTTTATAAGATATATAAAGACGGCGGTGAAAAAGGATATCTTGATTATATTATAAATTGGTATGACGATAATATTAAAAAAGGTATTCCGGAGAGAAATGTGAACACAACCGCGCCTATGCTTACGCTTACATACATTTATGAAGAAACGGGCAGACGGGATTATCTTGAGCTGATTACGGACTGGGCGGACTGGGTTTATACCAAAATGCCGAGAACCGAGGAGGGCGGTATACAGCATAAGGTTACAGGCGAGGAAAACAAGCACCAGCTTTGGATTGACACGCTGTTTATGACTGTTTTGTTTTTAGCGAGAGCGGGAGTTATTCTGGAAAGAGACGAGTATAAGGAGGAAGCAAAAAAACAGTTTCTTATACATATAAAATATCTTTATGACAGAAAAAGCGGGTTTTGGTGTCATGGATGGAGCTTCGACGGCAGACATAATTTTGCCGAAGCGTACTGGGCGAGAGGAAACTGCTGGTATACGGTGTGCGCCTGTGAGATACTTGAAATTTTTGATATTAAAAGCGGCGTTTTTTACGACTATGTGATTGACACACTTGTTTCTCAGATTGAATCTCTTAAAAAAACTCAGGATAAAGAGGGCGGATGGCATACGCTTTTAGACGACGATGACAGTTATATAGAAATATCCGCCGCCGCGGGCTTCGGATACGGAATACTTAAAGCTGTCAGAAAAGGATATATTTCGGAAGAGTGTAGAATTGTAGGAGAAAAGGCGCTGAAGTGCGTTGTTAATAATATAAGCGATGACGGGACGGTTGAGAACGTATCTTACGGAACAGGAATGGGACATGACCTTGACCACTACAGAAATATACCGCTTTGCCCCATGACATATGGTCAGGCATTGGCGATACTTATAATTATGGAGGGTATAAATGGAGGAATGTAAGAGATTGCTCGAAAAGCGGCTTGCTGAGCTTCATGGAATGTGGGACGAAAAAGAGGGGCTCATAGGCGAATACAGAGAGGACGTAGGAGCCGGTTATCATTCGAGACGGACCGGAACAGTTCATGAAACAAATAAATCGGCGGAATATGCGTCGGCAATTTTATATCTTCGCGATACAAACCATTACGAAAGAGCGGCAAAGGCGTTTTGCAGACTGGCGGAGCTTCAGGATACGGATAAGGAAAGCCGGACGTTCGGGCTTTGGTCGTATTATGCCGAGGAAAGCATTTCCGATATGGCGGCACCCGATTATAATTTTGCTGATTTTATAGGAAAGCATTTTATATATGCTCTTTCAATGCGGAGCGAATGTTTTGCCGGCGAAACGATTGAAATTATGCGCAAAGCTTTAAGAAATGCGGTGGAGTGCAGTATAAAGAGAAATGTGTCTCCCGATTATTCAAACATAAGCATGATGAGCATTATGACAATTATTTCGGCGGGAGAGCTGCTTGGAGACGAGCGTATTTTCAGCATAGGCAAAGAGCGTCTTAAAAAGGCGTATGAATACAACATGTACTGCGGAGCGTTTTCCGAGTATAATTCTTCAACATATACGCCGCTTCTTATAGCGGAACTGACAAGAATGATGCAGTTTTTCAAGGACGAGGAATGCAGAGAAATGGCAATAAAACTGCATGATATGGCATGGCTCTCTCTCTCTATTTATTTTAACGCGGCGGCAGGCGAACTGTCGCCGCCCCAAAAACGGGCGTATAGAGATATTGACGACGGACAGCTCAGAGCGTTCGTTTATATAGGAACAAAAGGCAGATACGGAAGCTTTGACGGAGCGGATAAACTTGTTTTATCATTTCTCACGCTTCCGTTTAAGTGCCCTGAAAAGTACATAGAGAATTTTGAATGTCATGGGAACAGGTTTACGGAAAAAACATATTACAAAGAAAATAAAATAAGAACTTCCGATGAGGATACCGTTATAGTGAGAAATATTAACAGTCCCGATTTAAAAGCGTATACATATATGTCGGGGGAATACTCCATAGGCGCGTTTGACAAAAGCGATTTGTGGAATCAGCGGAGAACGTGCTCGGTTGTTTGGAAAACGGGAGAGCATATACGGAGTTTCCGGCTGAGAGGAATAAAAGGGGACTATGATTTCTGCTCGGCCGTAACGTCGGCTGATATGTATGAAAATAAGATTGCGGCGGCGGTTGGATTTGTGAAAGACCATGGGGATTTTCATTATATTCTGGATAAGCAAATCAGCAGCAAGGTTAAGACGGAGCGCATTGCTTTTGTGTTTGAACTGAGCGGAGACTGCGAAGATGTGAAAATTTTGCGAAAAGGAAATGCTTTTGAGATTTCAGACGGAAGTTTGACGATATATCTTAATATTATTGAATGGATTTTTGACGGTGAACAAGCTGAAATAAGATTAAATAAAGAAAAGAAAGCTATAGAACTTATAGGATATGAGGGACGGGAAAGAATTATTGATTTTGAGAATATACGCGAAAGCTACGGCGTGTTTACGATGAGTGTGAACGAGAATATAAAAAATGCGGAAATAAAGGTTCATAACGGAGTGGCTGTGATTTCCGCAGAGGAGGGAAGACGGCTTTCCGCAAGGATTTCCACGAAACCGTGTTTGTATGACGATTTTATAAGTCTATAAACCTCCTTTAGAGAACAGAAAGGGATATAAAATTATGAAAAAGATATTATCTGTTTTTTTGACAGCGGCGATTATCAGCTTTATATGCAGTCCGGCGGCTGTGAAAGCGGAAACGTCTGAAGATTACCGCGAATATGCGCTTTGTCTTGACGCTCTCGGCTGTATAGATTACAGCGAAGAGGCGGACATGGAAAAGATTGTCTCGCGCGAGGAATTCTGCGAAATGGCTGTCAGATTTATGGGGATTTCGGAGACCGACGGCGGCGACAATGAAAGAACGCCGTTTATAGACGTTCCGACCGAGAAAGATACATACAGCGCAATAAGAACGATGTATAATCTCGGATATATTTCGGGAGACGGGGCAAGACATTTCTATCCCGAGGACAGCATAACCGTTGCGGGAGCGGCGACCATAGCCGTAGGAATGCTTGGCTATTCTTATACGGCAACTGTTTTGGGCGGGTATCCGAGCGGGTATATGTCAAAAGCGTATGAAGAAAAGATATTGACGGAAAAATTTGAAAGCTATAACGCGCCGATGAAGCTCGGAAGCGTATACAGAATGTTTTATAATATGCTTGAGGTTCCCATTATGGAAGTAAAGCTTCAGGGTTCGGATATGGCGTATACGTCTGAAAATAAAAAAACTATTCTTAGCACTGCGCTTAAAGCAGAAAAGCGCGAGGGGCTTGTGACGGCAAACCGTTATACAGGGCTTGCGTCTGCTTCGGATTACAACGGCGAAACGAGCGTCACCATAGACGGCGAGGTTTACAGCACCGTAAAAAATTTTGATGATATGCTGGGCATGAATGTAATATATTATGTTTCGTATAAAAACGACGCAAGCGGTGAAATAGTTTATATGAAGTCTGAAAAAAACACGGTAACAAGTATAAATTCGGACGATATAGAAGAGATAACGGCTTCAAGGTTTATATATACTACGGACGGCGGCAGGACAAAGAATGTAAATTTAGCTTCGGGTATAGACGTTATATATAACGGCAAGGCGTATACGGGATATGGTGCGCTTTCGTCGCTGGAGCTTAAAAACGGCAGCGTGATGCTTATTGACAATAACCGCGACGGAAAAGCCGACGTGATGGATATAACTGAATATCAGAATTATTATATAGACGGCATAAATAAAAGCGACAGGATAATTTATGATTATGAGCGCGGACGTCAGCTTGAAATAAAGCCGTCTGCGGGCAAGAATGTTGAGATATTCAATGCGGATGGGAGCGCAGCAAGATTTTCGGATTTAAAAAAGGGCGTTCTTATATCGGCGGCGCAGAGCATGGACGAAGAAAATAAACTGATAAGGGTTTATCGGTGCTCCGATACGGTTGAGGGAAGACTTGAAACGGCGAGCGAGGACGAATACAGCATAGGAGGAAACGTGTACAAGGCGGCTCCCGACGCCCCGAGAGTATTTTCGGTTCAGGACGAGGGAGTGTTTTTCCTTGATATAAATGGAAAGATCGCTGATTTTAAAAAGAACGGCGGCGATGATTATAAATACGCGGTGGTTTATAACTGCTGGTATGACGAGAATGCCGAGGCTACAGGAATTAAGCTTTTTACAAAGGAAGAGGAATTTAAAGAATATATATTGCCGGGAAAAATCAATATAAACGGCAAGTCGGTGAAAACAAGTACAAAAGAGGCCGGAGGCAATTTAATAAATATGCTGAAAAAAGGTATTGTTGTGCGCTATCGTCTTATTGAGGACGGTTCGGGTATTTCACATATACAGGTACCGCTTGCGATGACGGAGGATAAAAACGGAAACAAATATCCCGCTGACAGTGAAAATTTTCGCACGCTGTTTGAAGGCTCGTCGTTTAAATACAGAAACGGTATGTTTGACGGCAAGGTTATTGCGACCGATGAGACTGTTATTTTCAGCATACCTAAGAGTGAGTCGTGGAGTGATAAAAATTTGTTCGGCACGCTTAAAACAAGCTCGTTTTCGGGCGGAACGTCATACTCAAAGAATTTCAAAGCGTATGTTACAGGCGAAAATCCCGTAAACAGAGCGGAAGTTATGACTGTCGAGGATATGGTGCGCGGGTCTATAGGCAACGGGACAAATCTTGTGCTTGTGTATAAGATAGTTATCGGCGTAGATGACGAGGGCGATGTGTGCCATGTGATAAAAGGCGTCAGCGGAACAAACGCGGCGGAATATTACTGCGATGAGGAGATAATAAACAGTAACGGAGTACAGGCGGGCGATGTGATAAGAATAGGAGTCAATTCTGCCGGCAGGGTAAATAAAATTCAGAAAATATACAATGCCGATGGAAGTAATTTAAACGGCGCGCTGCTTGTGCCGTCCGAAGGCACGAGCGAGAATACCGCGAGCTTTGATTCAGAGTTTAGAGTGGCGATAGGAACGGTGCAGGATATAGACTCTGGGTATATGAAATTCAGTATGACGAAAAAAAGCGGAGAGGAGCTTTATGAGGAGTCATCGATATGCCGCACGGAGGGAGCGTCCGTCGTGATATATGATTCGGAGGACAAACGCGGAAATGTTCCGTTATCATGCTCGGTGAATGATATATTGCGCGGAGACACTGTGATTTTGAGAATGAACCTTGCCGCGGCGAAGGAGATTATAATTCTCAGATGAATGAGAGGAAAGGAATGATTGTCACATGAAAAAAACGGCTGCACTGCTTCTTTCGCTGGCTTTTATGGCGTCGCCGGCTTATGCCTACGACATACAAACCGATATAAGTGCGTTTGAGTTTGAAGTGTCGCTTCAAAGCGATGAAACAACTGACCGACCGACCGTTCAGATGCTGGACGCGGAAAAGACAAAGGTAATTTATATGGGCGAGGGAATAAGCAGAGAGAACGCGGATGATACATACACGTTTGAATTTGATAAATTCAGTGTTCCGAAAAACCTGCCCACCGGAGATTACATAATAAGGGTGGGCGGAAAAGGAATACTTACTAAGGAAGCTCCAATTAGCTTTATAAATAATAACGATAAGGCGTCGGCTTTAAACGAGCTTAACGTGGCGGCGGATAAAGGGGGCGTGCTTCTCAAAAGGTTTACAGAGCTGGGGATTGACATATCCGGCTATGCCGCGCTTTCCTCCGAATGGAGGGGCGTGGTAAATAAGGAAATAGCTAAACATAACCTTTCAAACGACGGTTCGCCGGAGCAGGTTAGTGAGAAATACGATTTATTTATGGGCGCATATACGCTGGGTATGGAAACTGCCGTTATTGCGGGGTCGGAGGACAGTAAGGCTGTGAGAGCAATGATAGACAGTTCGGAAAAGCTCGGACTTGATAAAGACGGTTATTATAAAAAGCTTACCGATAAAAACAGCGTTGCCGGTATTTTAACAAAGAAAAAGTTTACGCCGCAAATAACGCGCGAGGAACTGGTAAAGGAATTTGACGGAGCGGTGCTTGTGGCTGTAATAAATCAGCTTGACTGGGGCAGCGCGAAAGCGGCGGCGGAGTATTATTCCGAAAAAGGCGTTGTAGATATAGATTTCAGTGATTTTAAAAATCTCAGCGGAGTGAAGCAGGGGAATGTTTTTAAGGACTTGAAAAATGCAAGGATTACAGACTACAAAGACGTTTCGGCGCAGTTCGATTTACTTGTGGATAAATATAAAAATACGCCGTCTTCCGGTTCGTCAGGAGGCGGTGGAGGAGGAACGGGCGGAGGTTCGCACGGCGGCGCCGGATTTGCGGCTCCGGTGTATACGCCAAATATAATTCCGACGCCCGCTCCGCAGCCGGAAAATACG
>CATJNN010000270.1 GCA_949742185.1 uncultured Clostridia bacterium
CTTTTTTGCATTTTTTTTGCAAAAAAATAAAACAGAGCTTTATAGACAATAAAAAGCTCCGTTTTTACTTGTTTTTATTTTAAATTAACATTCTCGCCTGATAAAATTCTATTCATTGTTCTTGCGGCGCACATTTTCCCGCACATACTACATGTATGCGTGTCCTCCGGCGGCATCTGCTCAAAAAATCTGCGCGGCTTTTCAGGCTCGATAGCAAGCGAAAACATCTCCTCCCAATCCACGCGGCGGCGCGCGTCGCTCATTTTATCGTCAACGTCGCGGGAATGAGGCAAATGCTTTGCAATATCTCCGGCATGCGCGGCAATCTTAGCCGCTACAATTCCCTCTCTAACGTCGTCCTTATCAGGCAAACGCAAATGCTCGGCTGGCGTTACATAACAGAGAAAATCCGCGCCGTTTGCCGCCGCCACAGCTCCTCCTATCGCAGAAGTAATATGGTCATATCCGGGCGCAATATCGGTAACTAATGGTCCAAGCACATAAAACGGAGCGTTATGGCACAACCGTTTCTGAAGCTTCATATTTGCCGCAATCTCATCAAGCGCCATATGTCCCGGCCCCTCAACCATAACCTGAACATTTTTCTCCCATGCGCGTTTTGTCAATACACCCAGCTCCACAAGCTCGGTAATATGAGCCGCATCGGTCGCGTCAGCTGTAGAACCCGGTCTGCACGCGTCTCCAAGACTTATTGTAACATCATATTTTTGCAGAATATCAAGCACGTCGTCATAATACTCATAAAACGGATTTTCGTTTCCCGTCATTTCCATCCACGCAAATATTAAAGACCCTCCGCGTGACACTATATTTGTAAGTCTGCCCGTTTCTTTAAAAACCGACGCTGTACGGCGGTTAATACCGGCATGAATTGTCATAAAATCAACGCCCTCTTTGGCGTGCGCTTCTATAACGTCCAAAAACTCACTCGCTGTTATTTCTTTTAAGTCTTTCTCAAGATAACCAATAGCGTCATACATAGGAACTGTGCCTATCATAGCAGGAGAATATTCAATAAGTTTAGTACGGAATTCATGCGTTTTTCCATAGCAGCTTAAATCCATAATAGCCTCCGCTTTCATATCTATAGCAAGCCGCACCTTATCCATTTCCATCTCATAATCCATACAATCTTTAGAAATACCCAAATTAACATTAATCTTTGTACGCATTTTTTCTCCGACACCTTCTGCGTCAAGTGATTTATGATTTATATTTGCCGGAATTGCCACGCTTCCTTTAGCAACTAATCCCATAAGCTCTTTAACGTCAATGTGCTCTTTTTTTGCTACAGTCTCCATCTGCGGCGTTACAATGCCTTTTTTAGCCGCATCCATCTGCGTCGTATATTCCATGATTATTCCTTTCTTATGTATAAATTAAAAAATCTCCCGCGCCAAACACAGGAGATTGATTTATCTCTTTTCCCATGCCGGCATTACCCGGAACCGGTTAATGGGTCGGAACAATACAGCTCCCTCTCAGCCTGCTTAAGCAAGCTCCCCGATTTCTTCAACAATATTATAGTACATGATAATATTTTTGTCAATTAAAAAATATCCGAACCGCAGCCACACTTGCCAGAAGTCCGGCAATATCTCCTAAAATGGCGCAAATCAATGTCATACCTGTGTTTTTTACTCTTGTATTTTTAAAATAAACACACATTGTATAAAAAGTTGTTTCCGTCGAACCCATCATAACACAGGCAATACGCCCCTCCACACTATCAGCTCCGAAACGCGTTAAAATATCACTTAAAATTCCAAGAGAACCGCTTCCAGACACGGGCCGCAAAAGCGCAAGCGGCATAACGTCAGACGGTATATGCAGTAAATCAGTAATAGGAGAGAGAATACTGATAAAAAAATTCATAGCGCCTGACCTTTGAAGCATAGCAGCAGCAGTAAGTATACCAAGCATAGTTGGGAAAATACCTATTACAGTTTTCATTCCCTCCTCCGCTCCGATGAGAAATTCATTATATACTTTAACACGTCTGGCTATCGCAAACGATAATATAACAAATAATAAAATTGGAATAATTAAATCCATATCATGCCCGCCTTCTGCATAAAAGCTTTACAAACACTACTGCAACCGTTAAAGAAACAAAAGACGCAATCCATATAGGAACAATAATCTCACCGGCATTCTGAGACCCCGCCGCAGCTCTAAGCGACATAATTGTAGTTGGTATAAGCTGAAGCGACGCAGTATTCAAAACTACAAAAGTACACATATCCCTTGTCGCGTATTGAGGATTTTTATTAAGCAAATCAAGCTTATGCATAGCGTCTATACCAAGAGGAGTTGCGGCGTTTCCCATTCCTAACAGATTAGCTGTCATATTCATTGTTATAGCTTTTTTCGCTTCATTATTTTTGAGCTTTGGAAATAAAAGTCTTGTAACAGGAGAAAGTATTTTTTCAATAACAGCCGATATTCCGCCTTTATCACAAAGTCTCATAATTCCCGACCAAAGACACATAATTCCGGCAAACGACAAAACCACGGTAACGCTCCCGCCCGCAGCGTTTATTCCGGCGTCAACCGTTTCTGAAATACATCCGTTAACCGCTCCGAAAATAAGAGAAACAATTATCATAGCTCCCCATAAAACATTCATATGTCCCACTCTCCTTTTTTACATTGTATGCGCACATTTTTCATTCATTCCGTTTGACAGGACATATTTTTTGCATTATTATATAAGAAAGGGGATGTTAAAATGAAATATAATTCACATATATCGCGTCTTATAAAGCTTTCTCAAAAAATACGCTACCGATTAATATTAGAAGGAGTTCTTATCGGAATTACAGCCGGACTTGTAACATCTTTATACAGGTTCATTCTCTCTCATACTGAAAAATTTTCACAATTTATATATTCCTTTGCAAAAATCAACGTATGGTCTATCGCCGCATTATTTGCTGGACTGATAATTATAGGTCTTATATGCGGTATATTAATAAAATCCGAGCCGATGATTAAAGGCAGTGGAATACCTCAGGTTGAAGGTACAATTTTAGGATATTTTAATCCAAACTGGTTGAAAGTATTAATTAAAAAATTTATATGCGGCATACTGTCCATAGGCGCGGGACTTTCTCTCGGACGCGAAGGTCCGTCAATCCAGCTTGGCGCGTCAGTCGGACAAGGTTTTTCAAAAATATTTCACCGTATAAAATTTGAAGAAAAATACCTTATCACCTGCGGCGCAAGCGCGGGGCTTGCAGCGGCGTTTAACGCGCCTCTCGCAGGAGTGCTTTTTTCAGTTGAAGAGGTACACAAACATTTTTCGCCGAATATACTTTTATCAGCCATGGCGGCCTCAATAAGCGCAGATTTTATATCTAAAAATATATTCGGTATGCAATCGGTTTTTAACACAATGCCGCTTCCTCCAATACATTTTAAATACTATCCGATTCTATTATTGCTAGCTTTGTTTTGCGGTATATTAGGCGCTATATATAATAAAACGCTCATTAAAACACAAGATTTATATGCGCGTCTGCCTATTCCTGAAATAATCAAACCTGTTATAGCATGTTTGTTTGCAGGAATTTTCGGTATAACGCTTCCAGCCATTCTCGGCGGCGGACATGGTATTATTACAGGAATCATAAACAATCAATACATAATATGGTATATGCTGCTTTTGCTTGCCGCTAAATTTATTTTTTCAATGATAAGCTTTGGAAGCGGAACATCAGGCGGGATATTTTTTCCACTCCTCGTACTCGGAGCGTTGTCGGGAGCTATATTCGGTAAAATATCTTCAACATATCTTGCCCTGCCTCAGGAATATATCGTCACATTTATGCTTCTCGGTATGGTTGCATTGTTCACATCAATAGTACGCGCTCCGATTACAGGAATTATCCTTATAATTGAGATGAGCGGCTCTCTTTCTTATTTGTTATCGCTTACCATGGTAGCCGTAGTATCATATCTTACAGTTGAAGTTTTTAATATCAAGCCCATATATGAACTACTGTTGGAACGTATAACAGATAAAAAAGATAAGCATATCAAAACTGAAACCACGCTTCTTGAGTTTACCGTAACTCCTGTAAGCCATATATCCGGCAAAAGAATTAAAAACATAAAGCTTCCTGATGAATGTTTAATAGCGGGAATATCTCGCATAGGAAAAGAATTTATTCCAAAAAATGAAACAGTTATTCAAAGCGGCGATGTTATAACAATTCTTTGCAGCACAAAAAATGAAGCATATGTTAAAGAAGAAATAGAACGTTTAACAACAAGGAAAATTAAGGAATAAAAAATACATAAAACGTCAATAATTATAAAATCTTTAAAAACTATTGATAAGTTTATAAAAATCTGTTATTATTAATACAAGAATAAAAATTAATTTTAGTATTTAA
>CATJNN010000271.1 GCA_949742185.1 uncultured Clostridia bacterium
ATTACTCGTACTATTTTTATTTTTTATAAAATTTATTATTTCTTCCGCATATTTTCGGGGAGTTTTATCAGTTGTTATATTGATTTGGAAATCACAATTTTTATAAAGATTCTGACGCGCATTAAATCGCGCGCAAATATCCGATATATTCTGATTTTGCAGAAGCGGTCTTGTTGCCGCGGCTGTATCAAGACGAGATTTAATTATTTCGAAATCTGCATTAAGAAAAACAATAATTCCGTTTTTGCGGAGAAATTCGATGTTTTCAGCTTTAAGAACACAGCCGCCGCCAGTAGCAATTACTAAGTCAGAGCGTGTTCCGAGCGTTTTTGCTTTTTCTGTTTCTAAACTACGGAAATATTCCTCGCCATAGCGGGCAAAAATATGATTTACAGACATACTTGTATCTCGTTCGATGTCTTCGTCCATATCAATAAACAAACATCCTAAAGAACCGGCAATCTCTCTCCCTATAGTTGTCTTGCCAGATGCCATAAATCCTGTCAGCACAATGTTTTTCATTGCCCAAACACCTCCGATACTATGGTGTTATATATGCTGTCGGGAAGAATTGTGCCTGTAAAAAGCTCATATGCGATAATTCCCTGATAAATAAGCATACCGAGTCCGTTGATACCTTTTGCGCCATTTTCTTTCGCGCGGCGCAGGAAAACGGTCTGAGCAGGATTATATATCATATCTGCAACAAAAGTATTTCTGTCTATAAACGACATATCTTCAATAGGACAGCGTTCAAGCTGAGGCGCCATACCTGCAGAGGTCGTGTTTATGACAATATCGTAATGCTTACGTGATTTTTCTGTTTCAACAGAAAAACCGGTAGTCTTATGAATATATGAAGCAAGCTCTTCAGCTTTTGAAACAGTACGATTTAAAATAGTAATACTTTTTGGCGTATGCTGCGCAAGCATAACACAGACTGGTTTTGCCGCGCCTCCTGCACCCAAAATTAAAATGTCTTTGTTTTTTGTTTCTATGCCATTATGTAAAAGAGAACGATAGAAGCCGTCCGCGTCGGTGTTATAACCTATAAGACGACCGTTGTGGTTTACCACGGTATTCACAGTTCCGAGCATTTGAGCCTGCGGAGCTATTTCATCCAGATACTGCATCACCCTGCGTTTATGCGGCGCAGTTACATTAATGCCTGAAAAACCCAAAGCCCGAATGCCCGCTATAGCCGAGCCTAAATCTTCAGGCGCAACCTCAAATGCAGTATATATATAATTTAATCCCATCTTTTTAGAAATAAAATTATGCATTTTAGGCGAAAATGTATGCTCAATAGGATGACCTATTATTGCAAGATGTTTTGTGCGTCCGTTGATTTCAAACATATCTTTTTCTCCTCTTCCATTTTCTTTAGTACCATTTTTTCATATTTACGTTTAAAAGCGAAGAATGGCGTTTCAGAACTTTCTATAGGGTTAACCAGTATAGTTGTGAGCCCCGCTCGGTTTCCGCCGTAAATATCGGTAAAAATCTGATCGCCTATAAGCGCGGTATGCATTTTATCAGCTTCAATAATTTTCATCAGTTTTTTTATTCCGGCTGTAAAAGGCTTTTTAGCGTTGCATATATAGGGAAGACCTATTGTTTTATTAAATAACTCAACGCGCGCAGCATGGTTATTTGACACAAACCCTCCCGCGATATTTTCTTTTTTTAATCTTTGAAGAAAAGCATGAGCCTGTTTCGTTGGTTCAGGGCAAGTATACGGCACAAGAGTATTATCAATATCCATAATAAGAAAGCGTATATTGAGCTTTCTGAAAAAGTCGTCGTCTATATCTTGTATTGTCGGAAAAATATAATCGGGATATAGTTTTTTTAGCATTACAGACCTCTTTTATCAGTTTTAATCAATGATAAATTTATTATATCATATTTACTCATAAGAAGAAAGATATTTTTATTAATTTGTTTTTTCTACTGTAGCGGCAACATTTAAATCCTTGCCATAGTAATTCGGTACGTCGCCCATGATAACCGTATCAGCCATGGGAAACGTCACATACACATCCTCAGAAACACACATGGCGGAGGTCATAACGCTGACATTAATGCGTGCTTTCAGGAATACTGAGTGTTTAACCTGATTAATGCCAACTGACGTGAACTCATCTTCAAAATCTACGTCTACAATATCGGAGGGCGCAACTTTAACCGGCAGATTAAATCCTACACCATTAAAAAGATCATTTCCGAAAAGACTTCCCAAAGGTATGTATATAGTACCATACATATTTTTTTCTACATAATAAGCTATTCTTTCTGTAATATCTGCTCTGAAGCTGTTCATCATCCCTGTGTCGCTTTCGATTGACATTGGACGTTTATTATCATCCGTCTGAATACTTGAGAATGATTGAACAGATATATTGTGAGTCGACATATAATCCTGCGTGGCAAGATTTACCGCCTGAGTTGCAATTCCATTTGCAAAAGCATCTGCGCGTATTGCAAATACTGAATGTACGCGTGACATAAGCAGGCAGCATATATATGTTATAAGTAATAAAATAAAAAATGTTGTGAAAACAAAAAGACGTTTTTTAGTGCGTCGTGTATATAACCGGCGGCGATAAAGTCCCATGCGCATATGAATTCACCTCTTTCTTTGTTTATGATATGCCTGTAAAGAAAAAATGTGAAATATAATATTTTTTGAAATTTATGATTGAAGTTTATTCTATGTAATGTTATAATAAAAGC
>CATJNN010000272.1 GCA_949742185.1 uncultured Clostridia bacterium
AATGTCCTGCGGTTCTATGACCGCCGCTAAAGAAAAAGGACTTGTCAGAAGCGAAGGCAAAGAATATGTTATGAAGGACGGAGATATTGTTCTGTTCCGCTTTAACGTTTAATAAATAATCTGCGGCATATGACAGAAAAAATCCCTGTCATATGCCATTTTTAATACAGCTCTCTTTACATACTCACTAAAACATGATACAATAAACACATTACATAGATAACAGGAGGAGAACGCAAATGAAAAAGAAACTTTTAAGCTTAATTCTTGCTCTGACTATACTCGCGGCTTTTGCGACGGCGGCGAGCGCGGAGGTTATAACAGGCAGCTACGGCAGCTGGACATATGATACCGCAACCGGAACGCTCACCATAAATTCTATGGGTCCCGGTTGCGACAACATCGGAAGAGAGCTTGATGACATGGGGCAGAGAGACTCAGTCATTCGTTGGATTGAGCTTCCGATGGGGTGTCACGATCTTTTGGGCTTTAACGATTTAACATTTTATAATTTCAGTGAAATAATTAAAAGTAATTATATTGATAGTATAGGCGGCATGTCATTTCAACACTGCCGATTTTATGATATGTCTAATACCGGAACGCTTACTATTCCTGACTGTATTACTTATATAGGAAATGATTCATTTTCGTATAGTGAATTTAAAAACATGACCCTTTCTTCGGGCATGACTTCTATTAATGCCAAGTTCGCTTCATCCTGTTATTCATTAAAAAGCGTCACCATACCCGCAAGCATAACAGAAATAGACGAGAGCGCTTTTGACGGTTCATATGATATTACTGATGTGTATTATTCGGGAACAATATCGCAGTGGAATCAGATTAAATTTATAGATTCAGACTGTACAAAATATTCAGCGTCTGTTCTCAGATTTGCAACAATACACTGCTCTGACGGGGATATTCAGCCAAATGCATGGTGGTTCGACAGTAAATCCGGTGAGTTAACTGTAAACTGTAGAAATGATGTGCATTTTGAAGCGGCGGAAGCAGGTATTAATCCCGAAGCGATTACCACAGTTATATTTTTTGACCCAACAGGTGAGAAGTCCGTCGGAGGTTTTAATAATTTAATTAATCTTGAAGATATTCGCATGGCTTCAGACTCGGCAGGTCTTGGAGTTGGAACGATAAAGTCGAATTCCTTTAATAACTGCGGGTTCACAGATTATGTTCTTCGCAATGATGCGGATATTCTAGAAAAGAATATCTTTAATAGTTGTAAAAATCTGAAAAATTTAGATATGGATCAAGATATTCCAGCAGGATTTGCAGATAATTGCCCTAATCTCACGAGCCTTGAGCTTTCAAGATACGGCGTTACCTCCATTTCTGCCGACGCATTCCACGGCTCGCCCATCACCACCGTAAAATATTGGCTTGGCGACGCAACAAAGGAAGAATGGAATGATATTGATATAACATATAATGAAAACGGAACGAATGAATACGTTATCAAAAATGCGGTTATAACATGCGACGACGGCAATATAACATACATAAAAGACGGAAAATGCAGCGGCACGGCGGAGTCCGATGTTATGTGGCTGCTGGATTCCGACGGCGTTTTAACCTTGTACGGCAAGGGTGCGGCAAGCTTCGACGCGGTCGCCGCCGGCATTGACGCTTCAGCTGTTTCGTCCGTCAGAGCTAAAACCGGCATAACTGCGCTCAGCGGCTTCTCGGGCATGACAAACCTCTCTAACGTGCATCTGCCGTCAACCATAAAAACTATCGACGCGAACGCGTTTTCAGATTCCGAGATTACCAAGCTCGCGTACAGGGGAACGGCGGCGGAATGGAAAGCGGCTAACCCCGCGGCAGGATCCCCGCTTAAATACGTGACCGTTAACTGCTCAGACGGCGATGTAACCGCCGAACCAGAGCCAACGCCAAGTCCGGCCCCGTCAACTCAGGATTTATATACTATCTCTAACGGCAAAACAACGTTTCATGTTCCGGTGAAAACTCAGGACGCATATAAGGTTGATGTGCACGCATATTATTATGAATACACCGCCGAGACAGAACGCGGCTCTGGCTCAGTAACAGCCATACCAACCGAAGTTGACGGCGTATACAGAATCGACGTTGAGATACCTGGTGAAATTCAGATTGGAGACAGAATAAGGATTTTAACTATAAAACAAAACCAGCAGTAGTTTTTAAAAATGATAATTTCTGTATTTACTTTATAAAAAAATAATCAAAACTATTATAAAACAGCGAGGTTAATATCCCTCGCTGTTTTTAGTTTATAACTGTGTTGCGATACAAAAACAAAAATAACTTGGGTCTCAGCGCCGCAAATTATTTTCATTAACTTCCCTGCAAAACAACAACCGTTAATTCAAAAATTTTTATTTCAGAGCCTGCTTTAAAGCCTCTGCTTTGTCGGTTTTTTCCCATGCAACATTCAGATCCTCGCGTCCCATATGTCCGTATGCCGCGAGGGCGCGATAAATCGGGCGGCGTAAATCAAGAGCTTTTATAATTGCTTGCGGACGCAGGTCAAACACCTGTTCAACCGCATTTTCAATCTTATCATCCTCCACAACGCCCGTTCCGAACGTGTCTACCATAACAGAAACAGGATGCGCAACGCCGATTGCGTATGCCAGCTGTATCTCGCATTTTTTTGCCAATCCCGCCGCGACTATATTCTTTGCAACCCAGCGCGCAGCGTAGCAGGCCGAGCGGTCAACCTTCGTCGGGTCTTTGCCGCTGAAAGCGCCGCCGCCGTGACGCGCGTAACCACCGTAGGTGTCAACTATGATTTTGCGTCCTGTAAGTCCGCTGTCACCGTTCGGACCGCCGACAACAAATCTGCCTGTAGGATTAATGAAATATTTCGTGTTTTCATCCAAAAGAGACGGGTCTATAACGGGTTTTATAACATTATCAATAATATCCTGCTTAAGCTGTTTCATGGATATTTCCGGCGCGTGCTGACTTGACACAACAACAGTATCGACGCGAACCGGCTTATCGTCTATGTATTCAACCGTAACCTGAGATTTGCCGTCGGGACGCAGATAATCAAGCGTACCGTTTTTGCGAACCTCGGTAAGACGCTTGGCAAGTCGGTGCGCAAGCGCAATCGGAAGCGGCATAAGCTCCGGAGTCTCATCGCAGGCATAACCGAACATCATCCCCTGGTCTCCCGCTCCCGTGGCGTTGCCCTCGTCGGTACCGCCGTCCTCGCGGTTTTCATAGCCGCTGTTAACACCTTGCGCAATATCGGCGGATTGTTCGTCTATGCTTGTGATAACAGAGCAGGTAGTACCGTCGAAGCCGTATTTGGCGCGGTCATAGCCTATATCAAGAACAACCTGGCGCGCTATTTTAGGGAAATCGGCATAGCAGCTCGTTGTTATCTCGCCCATGATATAAATAATTCCTGTTGTGCATGTTGTTTCACACGCAACGCGCGCGTTTGGGTCCTGCTTTAAAATTTCGTCCAATATTGCGTCGGATATTTGGTCGCATATTTTATCCGGATGTCCCTCTGTAACGGACTCGGAAGTAAACAATCTTTTATTCATTTTGACACACTCCTCTTTTGTGTTTAATTATTAATAATATCATACATTAAATAGCGTAAAATGTCAACAGCAGTCAGGTTATTTCAAGACTCTCCGATTTAAAGTTGCTATAAACCCTGCCGGCAGACGCTGTAAAGCGAGGCACGCAATAATCGGGATCTGTCACACCGCCAGGATAATACATATCGTCGCCGTTGCGCCAAAGCAATTCTTTGCTTTGACCGTCCTCCAACACCTCCATCATTCCTGTGAGCATTACGCCGCGAAAAAACGCTTGCCGTAAAAATATACGACTTTTGGATTTTCTCTGTATAGCGCAGTCCGCACAGCAGAGACGTTTGTTGTAAAATAAAAAGTTTTAATTCTCTCGCGGATGCGCTGCGCAAACATAGCCTTTATATTTGGAAATCCGTTGCCGTCAACCGAACCGATAAATGCCGTGGTTTATTTATCAATAAGATTTTCTATAGTTTTTCCGCATTTCTCATAAAGCGCCTCCTCATATACTTTTCTACATTATATATCAACCGCCGAACAATCTCAATATAAACTTCACAAAGATTTCACACAAATAAATATCAAGGCACCTTGACATTTTAAATTTACTGTGTTAAAATTGCCATACTGAAAAGGCGGGTGATTATAAATGGAAGACAATGCGGATTTGTCTCATAGAATAATCGGTAATTTAAGAATGTGCGGACATTTTTTGTATTTTAAGATGGGCGACCGCGCGGGCAGACGCAGAATTTTTGCTGCGCTTCTGCACAACGGCCCTATGCCTCAGAAAGAAATACAGGATATGCTCGGCATAAAATCAGGCTCAATAAGCGAAATACTTGCTAAAATTGAAGCCGAAGGGTTTATTGAGCGGGAAAAAAACGAGAAAGATAAGCGGCAGGTGAATTTGAAGCTCACAAAAGAGGGACGGCGGCAGGCGGCGCTTATGCGTGAAACGTTTGACCGCAGAGCAGAGATAATGATGGATTGTTTTTCGGATGAAGAAAAAACTGAGTTTATGCTAATGCTTGAGAAATTAAACGAACATTGGGCGCGGCTTGAGCTTTCCGAGGGACCGCCTCCGTTTCCTAAGCCGCGTAGTATTAAAAACAAGGAAGTGAAAACATGATAAAAGAATTAATGAAAAGTATACGCGAATATAAAAAGCCTGCAATTTATACGCCGCTGCTTGTTTCTATGGAGGTTGTGCTGGAGTGTATAATCCCGTTTATAATAGCGCAGCTTGTCAACAGGATTAAAGACGGCTGCGGTATGGGCGAGATAGGCATTTATGCCGCTGTGCTAACTGTTATGGCTGTTTTGTCGCTCACGTTCGGAGCGGCTGCGGGATATACCTGCTCAACAGCGTCCTGCGGTTTGGCAAAAAATTTAAGAAATGATATGTTTAACAATATTCAGACATTTTCGTTTGAAAATATCGACAAATTCTCCACATCGTCTCTAGTTACGCGCCTTACAACCGACGTCACGAACGTTCAGCAGGCGTATATGATGATTATCAGAATGGCTATACGCTGTCCGCTTATGCTGATATTTGCTTTTACAATGGCGTTTATAATGGGCGGAAGAATGGCGGCAA
>CATJNN010000273.1 GCA_949742185.1 uncultured Clostridia bacterium
AATACTTACAAAAACATATTTAATACTTTAACACTTCTCTTTCTGTTATTATGTATCAATCCTATTCCCGACCAAGTTTATACAGGCAAACTAATTACACCAATACCCGATATTTGGGATTTGAATTAAATAAATATAAAACAAAGGAGATTTTTAATTATGAACAGAAAAATAACAAAACTTATCACGGCGGCTTTATCCGCAGCAATCACTTTTTCGTCAGCAATGACATTCATCGTATTCGCAGAGCCGAATAATACAGAAACTACACAGGCAAATGACGCTGTACTCTATACAGGTGAAGAAGTAACACCACCCGTCAGCATATCCGACGAGGGCGTACAGCTTCAGAACGGTGTTGACTATGACCTTACATATGAAAACAATGTAAATGTCGGCACAGCAACGGTTATTGTAACCTTTAAGGGAAATTACAGCGGTGAAAGACGTGTAAATTTCAATATTACTGAAAGAAATCTGACAAATAATGATGTAACATTATCAGAAATAGACAAGCAAATTTACACAGGTGCGGCGATTGAGCCAAAGCCTACAATTACGATTGGCGATATTATACTTGTTGAGAATACAGATTATACTCTCAGTTATACAAATAATATCGGCATCGGTACGGCAACTATTGACGTAACATTTATCGGGAATTATGCAGGAAGCGTAAATACTGCTTTTGAAATTATCCCGAACGAATTTTCCGATGCGGATATAGAAAGCGGTGCGCTTACAGTTACGGGGATTGAAGCACAGACATATACGGGCAGAGCAATCACACCCGAACCGTCAATTAAATTCGGCGATGTTACTCTTGTGAAGGATAAGGATTACACCTTGTCATATGCAAATAATATCAATGTCGGCACGGCAACTGTCACAGTAAACTTCAAAGACGCATACAAGGGCAGTGTAAATATAAACTTTAATATTTTACCGAAATCGGCAGCAGACGAAAGCTACATTACAATCAATGCCATTCCCGACCAAACATACACAGGCAATCCAATTACTCCCGAAGTGATTATAATTGACATCAGCAAATAAAATTATTTACTATAAGGAGGATAAAATCGTGGCAAAGAAAATTTTATTGCTTATCCTTTTCGTGTTTGTGCTTACGGGGTTTTCAACATTCGCTTATGCCGAAGCTGCTGACAGCGGTGAGGACATCACAATTAAGTCTGATGATAAAGTCCTTGTAAAAGATGTAGATTATACACTTGAATATAAAGACAACATTAAACAGGGTACGGCAACGGTAATTATAAACTTTATTGGTAACTATTCGGGACAAACCGAGCAGAATTTCAATATTGTCCGTAAAGGCACTAACAGCGGCGGAAATTCTTACGGCGGTGCAACCGTGAGTAATAAAGATAACATCATTTATACAAGTGATATTTTATCTGATATTACAGAACTAAATGCGGTTGAACATCACGCATACATAAACGGATACGAGGACAAAACATTTAAGCCGGACGGAAATATGAGCCGTGCTGAAGCTGCGGCGATATTTGCAAGACTTATCGCAGAAGCAAAAGGCGAAAAGATAAGCGGTAAATCATCATTTACGGATATTGACAAAAACGGTTGGTATGCGGATTATATCGGCTATCTTGCAAAATATCATATCATTGAGGGATATGAGAACAAAACATTCAGACCCGACAACAGCGTTACAAGAGCCGAGTTTGTGGCTATGGCAGTGAGATATTATTCACTGTTTAACGAGGTTAAGAAAGGCGGCTACACCGTAAAATATACTGATGTCAACAGAAAGTATTGGGCGTATGACGATATTGCATACGCTAAAAATATCGGCTGGCTTAACGGTTATAGTGATGGCTCATTCCGCGGTGATAATAAGATTACACGCGCGGAGTTTGTAACCGTAGTAAATCACGCAACACTCAGAACAGCGGATAAGGACTACATCAATAAGAACGTGTCAACTCTTAACAAGTTTACAGACCTCAAAAACAATTCTCATTGGGCGTATTATGAAATTCTTGAAGCAAGCAATACGCATAAGACCGTTGACGGCAAGAGCGGCGAAACTTGGGTAAAATAATTTTCTTCAACTCTACGGAGCGTTTGTTGATGTTTTATATTAGTTATGTTACAATATAGCTATTCAAGGAGGTAGCACAATGGATTGTAATAAAACAGGAGCATTAATTGCAAGGCTAAGGAAAGATAAAAAAATTACGCAAAAACAGCTTGCGGATAAATTAAACATATCAGACAGAACGGTATCAAAATGGGAGCGTGGGGGTGGTATTCCCGATGTTTCGTTATTATCGGATATTGCCGATATATTTGATATTACTATTGAAGCGTTGCTTAACGGAGAAATTTCATCAAACGATTTTATTGGAGGAAATATGAAAAAATCAAAATATTATGTATGTAAAACGTGTGGAAATATCGTAATTAGTACAGGTGATGTATCTGTGTTATGCTGTGATAAGAAAATGACAGAGGAAATACCACAAAAAGCTATGGACAGTGATAAACTTTGCGTTGAAGAAGTAGAAAACGATTGGTATATTACAAGTAATCATTCAATGATAAAAGACCATTATATATCATTTGTAGCATTTGCAACAGGCTCAAAATTACAGATTGTAAAACAATATCCTGAATGGGATTTGCAGGTGCGGCTTCAAAAACGTGAACACGGCACATTACTTTGGTATTGTACGAAACACGGATTGTTTTATCAATACCTGTAATACAGTATAATTAAGCGATAAGCGGTTGTTATATAAAAACAGCCGCTTTTCTTGTTTCAAGGAGTTGATTTTAATGCAAATTTCAAGACGAAAGTTGTGTGATAGCAGTTGAACAGACAGGACAGCAGAAAGAATATGATAATTATGTTTTTATTGCTTATTCCTGTTGTGATATGGCTTGCGTTAAAGGTGGCTATGTGTTACAGTACGGAATTGAAACTGTTTGATATGCTTCCGCTTTTAACTGCAAGCCTTAATCAACCGTTATATTTACATCTAAATGAATATAGCCTAAAAGCTGTATTCATTTTTTTGTTTATATATGCCTGTTTTGTGGGTATATATTTTACATCAAGCGAAAACCGCAGACCGGGAGAAGAACACGGCTCGGCAAAATGGGGTAATGTTCAGAGCATTGCAAGAAAATATACGGATAGAAAGCACAGGTTGAAAAATCTCATATTGTCGCAGAGCTTGGCGTTAAGCCTAAATGCGAAAAGTCATAGACGAAATCTGAACGTGCTTATAGTCGGCGGCAGCGGCGCAGGAAAAACGCGCTTTTACGCAAAGCCGAACATTATGCAGTGCAATACCTCATTCGTTATAGCTGACCCAAAAGGCGAAATGCTAAGAGCAACAGCGCCATTGTTATTACAGCGCGGATATGATGTTAAGGTATTCAATCTTATCAATCCATCGGACTCGGACGGATACAATCCGTTTGTATATATCCGAACTGATGAAGATGTGGTAAAGCTAATATCAAACCTGATACAGAATACCACACCGAAAAATGCACAGCAGTCAGACCCGTTTTGGGAGAAGAGCGAAATCGCGCTTGACACGGCTTTAATGCTGTATCTTTTGCACGAAGCACCGCCCGAAGAACAGAATTTTGAAACAATGATGTTCCTGATTGAAAATGCGTCTGCTATGGAGGAGGACGAAACATTCCAATCCCCCGTTGATATACTGTTTGAAGCACTTGAAGAAAAATACCCTGAACATATTGCGGTAAAGCAATGGAAAATATTTAAGCAAGCTTCAGGCAAGACCGCGAAGTCGATACTTATTTCCGCAGCAGTAAGGCTTGCGGCTTTTAATTTACCCGAAATCGCAAAGATGACCTCGTATGATAATCTTGATATAGGCAGTCTTGGCGAAAAGAAAAAAGCT
>CATJNN010000274.1 GCA_949742185.1 uncultured Clostridia bacterium
ACATAAATACCCCCAAAAAAGCGGCGCATAAATATCTGTATTTTTTACTGCTCATTTCCGCCCTCCTGTTTTGCATCGTCTTCCGAATACCATCTGTTGTTTTCTTTATACTGTTCTAAAATTTCCTCTGCCGACATTTCCGTATTTTCAGATAACTCGGCCGCTTTTTGAATTTCTTTCTTTGTGTAGCGCGATTGAATTAAAGCTCTCACTTCCTCGTCAGAAAGAATATTCTTAACAGCAGAATTCACATCGTCTGCATAGCTCTGGGCATCTGTAACGTTTAACCCTATTTCCCGTATATAGTCGCCCGCCTTTTTTACTTTCGGATAAACAATTTTTTGAAAAGTATTCTTAGGGGCTTCTTTATATTCAGAGTATATCTGTCCTATTTCCCGGCTTGAAAATTTTGATAATTCCAGACACTCCAAAACGGCAGTCGGGTCTGTTTCGTCCGATAATGCAGACATATCTGCGTCATATACGTCGTCTATAATTTGTCCCCATGTGTTTCCCTGCTGAAGTTCATCTATAATTTCCTTTGCAGATTTCTTTTCGCTCCTTGAAACAATATCGGCCGCCTTTATATCCTCAATGTCCGAGCCGCTTTCAACATATTGCTTTATCTCCGCTAAGCTCAATACATTCTCTGTTTGACCCGCACACGAATTAAATGCGTCCTCTCTCCAATATTTTCCGTAAAAATCTGCTTTTTCCGCGGTCTCATACATAGGCATTAAATATTTTAAATCTGCATTGCTGTCCTGCAAAAAGATGTAAATGTCTAAAATCTTAGACATATCTTTTCCGTCATATACCATGTCGGTAATCGTGTTCACATCTTTTTGCGTCATAGGATAAAGCAAAGTAATTTTCGCATAATCCTCCATAAGATATTCTATTTCATCTGCTTCAAGCCCCTGATTTCGCAAACCGGATAAAATATCTTTTTTTTCAATGACATTATATAAAGCCTGTTCGTCTGTTGTGTTTGTGACTATTGCCGAGCCGCTGACTTCAAGCAGTTTTGAATAAAAATTGCCGGCGTGTTCCGCAAAAACTGAGACGCAGATAGCAATTAAACAACATGCAGTCATTATACATAGGCATATACGTTTTTTCATATTTCTTCCTCCTGTTGCCAATATTTTTGATTGAGAATTTTTGCGCTATTCCTGAAAAATTCTCTTCTTTTATCAAAAAATGATATATTTCAGGTTTTTTATTGTCAATAAACGCTTGCTGAGTGGTCGGTATTTCTACTGAGTGGTAAAAAATCTTAAATTAAAAACAGAATAATTATTTAAATATATTTCTGAAATAGGCACACTAATTTATTCTAACATGCTCCTGCTCCATGGTGATAATCATTACAGCAAAACACTCTAAAATCGCAAGGAAACGGCGTATTTACGCCAAAAAAGACCCTACAAACAGTCATTCAGACTGCTTGCAAGGTCTTTTAAATACTATTGGTCTGGGGCTATTCTCTTTGCCCTTTTTAGCAAAAATCCAACTGCCCTGGGACAATTTATATATTATTTTTGCAGTTCTTTAACCTTTGCCTGAGCCGCCGCAAGTCTTGCGATCGGCACACGGAACGGCGAGCAGGAAACATAGTTAAGTCCAATTCTGTGGCAGAATTCAACTGTCGACGGGTCTCCGCCGTGCTCTCCGCAGATGCCGAGCGTGATGTCGGGTCTTGTCTGTTTACCAAGCTCAACCGCCATCTTAACCAGTTTGCCGACGCCCTCTTGGTCGAGCTTTGCAAACGGGTCAGACTCGTAAATCTTCTTAGCGTAGTAATCGTCCAAGAATTTGCCTGCGTCGTCGCGCGATAAGCCGAACGTCATCTGAGTGAGGTCGTTTGTACCGAATGAGAAGAACTCGGCTTCTTTAGCGATTTCATCGGCAAGAAGAGCCGCTCTCGGAATTTCAATCATAGTACCAACCTGATACTTCATGTCAACGCCCGCGTCGGCGATAATCTTGTCTGCTGTTTCCGTAACAACCTTTTTAACATATTTAAGCTCTTCAATATGTCCAACAAGCGGAATCATAATTTCCGGAGTTACCGGCGTACCCTCCTTGGACACCTTGATAGCCGCCTGGATAACAGCCGTTGTCTGCATTTTAGCGATTTCAGGATACGTTACCGCAAGACGGCAGCCTCTGTGACCGAGCATCGGGTTGAATTCAGCAAGGTCTTCAACCTTAGTCTTAAGCTCGTCAAACGACATACCCATTTCCTTAGCAAGTTCTGCAATATCCTCGTCCTCGTGCGGAACAAACTCGTGAAGCGGCGGGTCGAGGAATCGGATAACAACCGGATAGCCCTCAAGCGCTCTGTACAGTTCTTCAAAGTCGCCCTGCTGCATAGGAAGAATTTTAGCGAGAGCTTTCTCGCGCTGTTCAACGTCCTTAGATACAATCATCTCTCTGAACGCTTTAATTCTTGACTCCTCAAAGAACATATGCTCTGTGCGGCAAAGACCGATACCCTCTGCGCCGAAAGCGGCAGCCTGTTTGGCGTCGCGCGGAGTGTCCGCATTTGTTCTTACCTTGAGCGTTCTAACTTCGTCAGCCCAGCCCATGAACGTTTCAAAATCACCGGAGAGGTCAGCTTCCTGAGTTTCAACAGCGCCAACATATACAACGCCTGTTGAACCGTCGAGAGAAATAACGTCGCCCTCATTGAATTTCTTGTCGCCTACCGTAAAGTATTTAGCGTCTTCGTTAACCTTGATTTCCTTACAGCCGGATACGCAGCATTTACCCATGCCGCGCGCAACAACGGCCGCGTGAGACGTTTTGCCGCCGCGAGCCGTGAGAATACCCTCAGCCGCGTCCATACCCTCGATGTCTTCGGGGGAGGTTTCCTGTCTTACAAGGATAACCTTTTTGCCCGACTGAGCGGCCGCAACTGCTTCGTCGGCAGTGAAGTATGCCGCGCCCACAGCCGCGCCGGGAGACGCGTCTATACCCTTTGTGAGAACCTCCGCGCTCTTTAAAGCGTCTGCTTTAAAGGTTGGATGGAGGAGAGAGTCGAGCTGCTTCGGCTCAACCTTTAAAAGAGCCTCTTCTTTTGTGAGCTGACCTTCCGCAACGAGGTCAACGGCAATTTTAAGAGCAGCCGCAGCCGTTCTCTTACCGTTTCTTGTCTGGAGCATGTAAAGCTTACCGTCTTCTATTGTATACTCCATATCCTGCATATCATGATAATGATCTTCAAGTCTTTTTGCAATATCAACGAACTGCTTGTATACCTCCGGCATATCCTGTTCAAGCTGAGAAATAGGGGAGGGAGTTCTAACGCCCGCAACAACGTCCTCGCCCTGAGCGTTGATAAGATATTCACCGTAAAGGTTTTTAGCGCCTGTAGCGGGGTCGCGCGTGAACGCAACGCCTGTGCCCGAAGTGTCGCCGAGGTTACCGAACGCCATCATCTGAACGTTAACGGCGGTACCCCATGAACCCGGAATGTCGTTCATTCTTCTGTATACGATAGCGCGGGGGTTGTTCCATGAACGGAATACTGCCTTAACCGCGCCCATAAGCTGGTCTTTCGGGTCGGACGGGAACTCTGTGCCGACTTTATCTTTATATTCAGACTTGAACTGCTCGGCAAGAGTTTTAAGGTCTTCAGCCGTGAGCTCGGTATCCTGAGTTACGCCCTTTTCGTCCTTCATCTTGTCGATAAGCTCTTCAAAATATTTTTTGCCGACCTCCATAACAACGTCGGAATACATTTGAATAAAGCGTCTGTAGCAGTCGTAAGCCCATCTTGGGTTTCCTGATTTCTTAGCCATAACCTCAACAACAGTTTCGTTAAGACCAAGATTTAAGATAGTGTCCATCATGCCTGGCATGGAAGCGCGCGCGCCAGAACGAACTGAAACCAAAAGCGGATTTTCCGTATCGCCGAACTTTTTGCCCGTTATTTCTTCCATCTTTGTGATGTACTCCATAATCTGAGCCTGGATTTCGTCATTAATCTTCTCGCCGTCCTCGTAATACTGCGTGCAGGCTTCTGTTGAGATTGTGAAGCCCTGAGGAACCGGCATACCCAGTTTTGTCATTTCCGCGAGGTTTGCGCCCTTGCCGCCAAGAGTGTTTCTCATGCTCGCGTCGCCCTCACTGAAGAGGTACACATACTTTTTGCTCATTAGCTTTCCTCCTAAAATTTTGATTGCGGCCGCCGGCTTCTTTGCATGGCAAATTTACCAACAACCGGAAGTGATACTTTAATTATACCACATTTCCACAGATTGTCTATATACATTTGATAAATTTTTATCATATTTCGGAAAATTTTTTCAAGTATTACGTTTGTTTGAAATTTTTCGCATGATTTTTTGTAA
>CATJNN010000275.1 GCA_949742185.1 uncultured Clostridia bacterium
AAGGAGGGGCAAAAGGTAAAGCAAAAGCTTGCGGGAATAGACAAACAAAAGGTTGTGGACACATTCTCAAAAATGGACGCGGGAGAAATTAAAAAAAAGCTGGCGCAGGCAGATTTATCAAAATTTAAAAATATGAGCGCGGACGAAATTGTGAACAAATTCAAGAAGTTATAGAAGGTGATATTATGGCGAACGATATAAACTCCGCAGTTCAGATGCTCAAGGGCATTTTAGGCGACGGCGCGGAGGATAAAATTAATGCCGTTATAAACGGACTTGGTATGCAAAGCTCAGGAACGGCGTCTTCAGAAACGCTGCCGGACGAACCGATTCAGACTCAGGCCTCGGAAGTTACGCAGTCTCCGGCGCTTCCGCCGTCAATTCCCAACATGGACGGTTTGCAGTCCATCATGAAAATGAAAGACATAATGGACAATTTAGGAGCAAGCAACGACTCAAGGTCCCAGCTTCTGCGCGCCTTGCGTCCGTATATGCGCTCAACGCGTCAACGCGGTATAGACAGCGCGATAAAGCTCATGAATCTCACAAAAATGACGGGGCTGTTTAAATAATGCGGGAGGGTGACGATATGTATCGCAGATACTACAGCTATAACGATATGCCGCAGATGGTGCGTCCTTCCGCAAATAAGGAGGCGGAGAAGCCTAAAGAAAAACCACCGGAAGCTCCCGCCGTACATAAAAAACAGAAAGAGCAGAAGAAGTTTTTAGATAAACTTGAAACGGACGACATCATTTTAGTAGTGGTCGCTCTGCTTCTGCTTATGGACGAATGCGACGATAAGCTGCTAATTCTGGCTATCGGTTTTATTTTCCTTAGCGGATTGTTTGACAATTAATTATTTTAAGACCCGGCGCATACTGACCGCCGGGCCTTCTGTTTTATTTAAACGACTGAATTGCAGCCGCAATTCAGTCGTTATTTACTCAGTGTCCTCGTCCGAAGCCTCTTTTCCGCTATAATCTTCCCCGTCTGCCTCACGCTTTTCAAAAAGCTTCAGAAGACATTCGTTAATAAATATATTCATTTTATCCGCAACACGCCCAACAAACTCAAAACTCTCAGGCGACATAACGATATCTACCCTGCACATTCCGTTGCCAACAGACTCCTTTTCGGCAATCTGAATATAATTTTCTTTCTCATTTTTTCCAACAGCTTCTCTTTCGTCGAATTCTTTTCGCATTATATTTCAGCACTTCATATAAATGTAAAACTTATCTTACCGCACTCTTTACCAATTAAAAAATGCGCCGTTCACAGAGAACAGCGCATAAAAACGCATAGCTACCATACAGCTTTAAACAAACTCATTTAAGTAGTTAACTGCTAAACAAAACACACGGCATTTTTTCAAATTATTTCCCTGTTAATGAAAATAACTCGGGGCATTGAGCCCCAAGTTATTTTACTGCCCGCTCGCAATGCAGTTAATCAAACAATCTCAGCGCCGGACTGAACGTCTCCGAGCGTTGACAAAAGCGTCAACCCATCGCCGTACTCAGCCGACAAAATCATTCCGCATGACTCCAGACCCATCATCTTACGCGGTTTTAAATTAGCGATAAACACAACGTTTTTGCCTATTAAATCCTCCGGCTTGTAATATTTCGATATTCCCGATAAAATCTGGCGGGTATCGCCGCCAACCTCAAGCGTAAACCTCAGAAGCTTATTTGACTTCGGCACCTTCTCGCATTCTATAATTTTCCCCACGCGGATATCCAGCTTTTCAAAATCCTCAAATTCCACATAATCCTTATAAGGAGCAATTTCAATCTTTTCTTCCGCGTCCGAAACGTTCATTTCAGCGGCCAGCTCCTCCAGCTTCTTCTCCGTATCAATTCTGGCAAACAGCGGCGCCGCCTCTCCAACTTTAGTTCCCGCTTTCAAGCCGCCAAATTGCTTAACGCTTTCATATCCAAGCTCGTCCGAGCCTATCTGTTCCGTAATTTTACGTGCGGTTTCAGGCATAAATGACGAAAGCAAAGACGCGATAATACGTATCGTCTCCGTCAAATTGTAAAGTACCGTTCCAAGACGCGCCTTCTGCGCCTCATCCTTAGCCAACGCCCACGGCGCCGTCTCGTCAATATATTTGTTCGCGCGGTTCGCCACAGCCCAAATCTCGTCAAGCGCGTCTGCTACATGCAAACTCGCCATTTTTTCCTCAACCCGCGCCGCCGCGCCGACAGCTACGCTTTTCAAATCATCGTCAAACTCTCCCGCCGTATCTCCCGCCGGAATTACGCCGTCAAAATATTTATTCACCATTGCAACCGTCCTGTTCACCAGATTCCCAAGCGTGTTTGCAAGCTCGGAATTATAACGGCTTATAAATGTGTCGTAAGTAATTGTTCCGTCCTGCGCATACGGCATCTCATGGAGAGAATAGTACCGCACCGCATCCACCCCGAAATGTCGCACCAAATCCTCGGCGTAAATTACGTTCCCGCGCGATTTACTCATCTTCTCCTCTCCGAACAGCATCCAAGGATGACCGAAAATCTGCTTCGGAAGGGGCTCTCCAAGCGCCATGAGTATAATTGGCCAGTATATGGTGTGGAAGCGCAAAATGTCCTTGCCGATTATGTGCACGTCCGCGGGCCAGTATTTTTTATAAAGCTCTCCTTTCTCCGCCGGTGAATAACCAAGCGCGGTAATATAATTTGAAAGCGCGTCAATCCAAACATATATCACATGCTTATCGTCAAACGAAACGGGCACTCCCCAGTTAAAGCTTGTGCGCGACACGCACAAATCCTGCAAACCCGGCTTTAGGAAATTATTTACCATTTCTTTTTTGCGCGACTCGGGCTGTATAAACTCAGGATGCTCGTCGATATGCTTCATCAAAGCGTCCTGATATTTGCTCATCTTAAAGAAATACGCTTCCTCTTTAGTCTTGTGCACCTCTCGCCCGCAATCGGGACATTTGCCGTCCTTAAGCTGAGTTTCCGTCCAGAACGACTCGCACGGCGTACAATACCAGCCCTCGTATTCGCTTTTATATATATCGCCCTTATCATATAGCTTTTTAAAAATCTGCTGAACCGATTTAACATGATAATCGTCGGTCGTGCGAATAAATTTATCGTAGCTTATGCCAAGCATATCGGCTATATCGCGTATCTGCCCCGCAATTCTGTCAACATACGCCTGAGGACTAACCCCCTCAGCCTCGGCAATTTCCTGTATTTTCTGACCGTGCTCGTCCGTGCCTGTCAAAAAGAACACGTCGTATCCCTGATAGCGTTTAAACCGCGCTATTGCGTCCGTTAAAACAATCTCATATGTGTTTCCTATATGCGGCTTGCGGGATGTGTATGCAATAGCCGTTGTTATATAGTATTTATCTTTATTTGTCATCCTCGTCTTCCTCCCTGCCCGCGCTGTCCAGCCTATATCTGAGTGCACGGTATTCTTTTATCATCATAACTTTAATATCTTTTAATATTTTTATTGCCCCGTCGAAGACATGGGCGTTATATAAACTTATGACTGTCATAAGCAGAAGCGGTCCAACAATCATACCGCCCAGACTAAATGTCCTATAACCCACATACATCGCCATAAGCGTTAAAATCGGATTCATACCTATGTTTTTACTTACAATTTTAGGCTCAATCATTTGCCGCGTAAACATTATCACAAGATATATAATCAACAGCCCTATTCCTGTTTTTATATCTGAATTTATAAAGCTGATAAGAGACCACGGCAAAAGCACGGCCCCGCTTCCAAAAAACGGCAGAGCGTCTATTAACGCGGTAACCACGGCAATTAAAAGCGCATATTCAACGCCGAGAATTGTTAATCCTATAAAAATTATCACCGTCGCAATCAGCATTATAATACACTGCGCCTTAACATATCCGCCAAGATATTTCTGAAGCTGCACCTTTATCTCATGCAGGCGTTCAACAATGTTTTTGCCTATAACCTTCGATACTGCGTTACGCACTTTTCTCGCATCCGAAACCATGAAAAACGACGAAAGTATAAACACTATGAAACTTATAAAAATGTTCGGAAGCATTTTAGCAAAATTGCCCGCGTGAGTCATCATCGGCGACGAGTATCTGTTCACCAGTCCGGACGCCTTATCCTGCACCGCCCGCACCAGATTATTTATGATGTTTTGCAGGTTTTCGGGCAGACTGACATAAATATCCGACCACTTCACTGAAAGCGATTCAAAGCTTATTTTCCAGCTCTCATATATAGCGGGGAACTGTATATACAAATTGCGTATTTCATCAATTATTTTCCATATAATACCCGTAACAATACCGCCTATAATACCAAGCGTG
>CATJNN010000276.1 GCA_949742185.1 uncultured Clostridia bacterium
CCGCCGTAAAGAATGTTTCCGCCCGCGTCAAAACCAAGTATCGGATTACCTCCCGCGCTCTTTTCAATAACAACGGGAACTTTTTCTATTCTTTGCGTTTTGCTCGTCTCCTCCGCGGCGGCGTTATTTTTCTTTGCAAGCTGAGCGATAGAATTCTGGTCGGTTCCGGTCATAACAAGCGCGGATTCTCTCTTATCCTTATCGTAGCCCGTCATAACAAATAACTTCATTGTATCGCCCGAAACAAAATATTGGTTTTTATCAACGTCTCCGTCCTCTGTAAAGCTCAACGTTATCGTATGGTCGCCGTCATAGCTCCATGTGCCGAGCCCGTCGCCAAGCGTTCCGTCGGGACGTATAATAATTTTTGAGGAATGCATGGGTAAATCAAATTTCTGTTTGTTTTCAAATTTGCTCACATCGTCCGCGCCCTCTTCGTGAAGCGTCTGCCCCACGCTGGATAAATCCCATGTGCCGTACAGCATTTCGGCAGGAATTAACTGCTCCTGTTCCCCCGCATAAACAAGCGGCGACACAACCGGCCAGCCGTCGTCCGTCCAAAGCATTTTGCGCACCTGCAAAGCCGCATATCCCTCGGGAACCTTTCGGCAATGCTCAACAAGATACCAGCTTCCCTCTGTATCCTGAAATACCGAATTATGACCGTTGCCGTAATATATTATGCCGTCTCCGAGCTGATATGAGCCAAGCATTTTATAGCCCCAAAGCTCGGATTTATCCTTTTGCTCTCCGTAAGAAGTGCCGACTTTCCTGTTTTGATGGTCTAAAAGCTTGTGATGCGGGCTGCTCGCCGTTTCAGCCGCCCATGTTTTGCTCAGTGAGTTGCGCGCAATTCTTATATGATAGTTTGTGCCGAGCCAGCCGTATGATGTGAACATATATCGGTAATTTTCATCTTCGTTATTTATCATATACGCGCCTTCGGGACCCATTATTCCTCCCGGCGTTGCGAACAGACGCGCTCCGACGTTTTTGCTCGTATTATGAATTGTTGAAATTGATGTGTAATCAACGCCTTCTGCTTTTCCGTCTGCCGTGAGCTTAACCTGATGAATTCCTTTCTGAAATGACCCCCACACAAAAAACCTGTCGCCGTTAGTATCAACATAAATATTAGAGTCTATAGCATTAGTCACATAGCCCTCCTGAGAACTTATAACAACGCCGCAGTCGGTCCACGGTCCCTCCGGAGACTCGCCTTTCATCAAACCTATTAAAGAACGGATATAATCATAACCGGAACCGTTGGTGGACAGCGAATAATACAGCCAATATGGATGTTCTGCGTCCTCCTCCGCATAAAATATATCGGGCGCCCAGACGCCGGCATTCATATTAGAACCAAGCGGTTTATATATTTCGTTTCCAAAATCTATTGCAGACTGAGGAACTCTGAAATTATTGTCAATACGCTCCCAGTGAATTAAATCCGTCGATTTGAACGTATCCATAGGATATGTGTCGGTCAGCTGTTCTCCGCCTGAATTTATATATTCGCCTGTA
The DNA here is from genome assembly GCA_949742185.1 of uncultured Clostridia bacterium. Lineage (GTDB taxonomy): Bacteria > Bacillota > Clostridia > UBA1381 > UBA1381 > CATJNN01. The sequence continues at coordinate 1,525 of CATJNN010000276.1, forward strand.
TATGCGTCCGTATTATAAGCGTAATACACGCCTGTTTTCGGGTCTTTAAATATAGACGGGTCGTGCGCCGCCATTGTTGTGCCGTATGTATCCTCGGGAGACGCGTCAGGGAATTCAACGTCCGCTTTTACTATTCTTCCCGCGTCATACGATTTTTCATTTTCCGTATCCTTGTTCTCAACAACCGTCACCTTATAATAAGCCGCTCTTGAATCGGGAACCCCCTCCCATGTGAATTCTTTCGTTTTCTTAACGCTCACTTCTCCTCTTACAGAACGACGTGTTCCGCTTATTTCTTCATTGCTATCAGTATATCCCGCAAAAATGATTTCAATATTTGTATTTAACGGCTTCAGATTCTCAACAACTGTATCTACTCTAAACTTATTTTCATTATACTGAAAAACTTTATTACTTCCGTCATAAAAATTCGTTGTTATATCAATCCTGTTATACTCGCTCAGTAAATTTTCAAGCTCCTGCTGATACGCGTCTCCCGCAAGCGCGATAATTTCTTTTTCATTAAGCGCTCTGCCGTAAATTCTGAATTCATCAATCATGCCGCGAAAGCCCTCTCCCGCTCCCCAGTTCGCATGCCCAATCCACGTTTTCGCGTCCGCTGTAAACACTCCGCTTAAATCAACCACCTGATTATGCGTCGCGGCAATAATACCGTTCACATAAATATTAGTCTCGTTTCCATCAACTGTCACAGTTACATATTTCCAAGTGCCATAGTCTCCGTTTGAGGTTACGGAACTCAAACGTGTGCCGGAATTATTATATCTCTCCACCGTATATGTCGATTTGTTCACAAGCATTCCCACATATTTTTCGGTTCCGACAACGTGAGAGCTTTCGGGCGTTGTCATAAAAGCCCAGTTTCCTGCGCCGTCAAAATCTGAATTTAACCAGAAAGTATATGTAGCCGATGTTTTATCCTTTAAAATACCGTCGGGCAGAGTCAGATAATTTGCGGCAGAATTTGCGGCTATATTAACGGCTTTTCCTTTTTTTCCGTTCACATATGAAACAGCCCCGTTTTCTGTAACGCCGCCCCCCGCCGAGGCTGCATATGACCCGCTTCCCGTTCCCGCTTCGTCAAACGTGAGATTAAATAAATAATCCAACGGTTCAGCAACCTCGTTTTGGGCTGACGCAAGCGGCGCAATTCCGGATAAAGTTATGCAAAAAACGCATAAACACGCAAAAACTCTTCTAAATATCATTCTTAAATCCCCTTTCTTCATTATTATTATATTGTTTTGTGCACTTTAAACAAATCGCAAGCTTTCTCATAGTTGTTATTATATATTATTGTCATATATAAGTCAACATACTTATTATGATAACGGTTGTTTTTTAATTTTTATATTTTTTTCAAAAAATATCTTGTAAATATCGAAAAGTATGGTATAATAGAAATGATTGTATACAAAAAGATAAGGAGGAATAGTCGTTTATGCAGACTTTATTCGTTATACTTCAAATTGTGTTTGCTTTATTGCTGGTTTTCATCGTTCTTGTTCAGGAAGGTAAAGACCCGGGAATGCGCGGTATTGTCGGAGGTTCGTCTGAAAATACGGATTCATTCTTTAAACAAAACACAGGAAGAACAAAAAAAGCTATGTTATCGAAAATTACAGTTGCATTGTCTGTATTGTTTCTCATAACAACGATGACGCTTGTATTTATGACAGCATAATCTGCATACATAAATACTTAAAACAGGCGGGGCTTTGTGGCTTCGCCTGTTTTTTTAACCGCATTGCAAATCAACGATAAAAATCGGCTAAAACTCAGCATTTGGATTAATTTCTATATTCAGCGAATTATTGATATCAAAAGAATTC
>CATJNN010000277.1 GCA_949742185.1 uncultured Clostridia bacterium
AACACCTGTGACAAATACACCGAATGTTGACGGAAAAACTTACAAGCGTCTGCAGGTAGGACAGTCTTTTGACGCTGTTGAATTTTTCAGAAATTTATCTGATTTGCCAAGCGGGAATGTGACGAATATTTCTGTGTATGATGAAAAAATTGCTCACGTGTCCGGCGACAGCGTTATTGCCGACAGATGGGGCAAAACTCCGGTGACCGCTAATGTTAACGGCAAGTTTTATGTGTTTCATCTGGAAGTGCGTCCCGCAGGCGCGGTCGCTATGCCGATGATTGTAACAACAAATTTGGTAGTGGATAATAAAGGAGTCGGAGGATATGCATTAAAGGCGGACGGAACCTTATGGATATTCCATCCACAAGAAACAAACAGTTTACCTAAACAAATATCAGGGTCTGACAATATTATTCAAATCACTGCAAGTCAACAATATGCATATGCACTAAAATCAGACGGAACGGTTTGGCAATATAAAATTGTAAAGCCTATATACGCAGAACAGCTTCCTGATAATGAAACCGGCGCTAATATCGTAGCTATTTCAAATAAAACTTTTAACGGAATGGGACCTGCTATTCATGCGATTTGCAGCGACGGCAGATTGATAGGATATGGAAAGAATAGTAATTATTCTTCTCTTGGATATGACGGTACAGAAACTATTTGGAATTATGTAGCCGGAGGCGAAAGCGGAACAGAATATATGGAAAATGTTGTTTCTGTAAGCGGTATGGGAATGAGTTCATATGTTTTAAAGGCCGACGGCTCTGCGTATATATGGGGTTTCGACGGTGGAGGCAGTTTAGGATATAAAAGTAATCAACCTCCTCAACGCATAAAAGCAGGAGATGCGCCGTCAGTTTCAGGTTATTTAGAAAATGTAGTTATGCTTTATGGTGCAGGCGGATACGCAGTTTTTCTGACAGCTGTATTATCAGACGGAAAAGGTTATAAAGCAGGACAGGGAGTAGGTCAAAACTTTGTGCTGATGGAGGCAAGCAGCGCAAATCCCGAAACAAAAATCACAGAAATTGGGCTTTACGGAGGTAAGGCATGGGAAAGCTACAGAGGCGGAATAGCGCTTATGAGCGACAACACCTGCTGGGATGTTATTACAGGAGACAAGGTGGATGCAGTAAAAGGTTTTACTGAATTGTCAAGTCCTGGCGAGAGCGGCGCGATTATTGCGGGCGTTAAGGAAGACGGGTCAGTTTGGTGGCTCGGAGACGGACTTAATACTCCTGTTGCTATAATGGAAAAAGAAAGTACCGGTATAGGAGCCAGCGGACATGAAGCACATCTTGAAATTCAGCATGCCGAGCTTACACGAGATAATCAAAGTGAAAATGTTAGGCTTTACAACGACAATATAATGCGCGCAGACGACACAGTTATGACAGCCATTCAGCTTGGCGATACTCTGAGGATTGACGCTGCGTCTATCACAGGCTATAACTCAAGCGGCGATACCGGAAGTCTGTTTTATTTATTTGAGCCTGAGAAAGTCGAAGAGGAAACATATGTTCCGACAGGTATTGAGTTTAGCTCATATAACGAGGATGTTGCGGTTGTAGATAGCAGCACTGGTGTCATAACACCCAAAAAGGTGGGTATAACATACATAATAGTCAAAGATGGCAAGGGAAGTGTCGGCTCGTTTAGGCTCAATATAATCCCTAAAAACAACGCTTTTATAGCATATCCGCAGTTAACAGGAGGTCATATGTCCGGAATGGCGCTAAAAGCCGACGGAACTGTGTGGACATGGGGCAACAGTGAATTTTCGCTTGGTACCGGAGAAGCAGAATCAATATCGGTGATTCCTGTTCAGGTAATTCATGAAAACGGTTCTCCGCTTGAAAATATAGTGCGTATAAGCGCGAGCGGAACAATGTTTGTTGCCGTAGATAAATACGGCAAGGTTTGGATGTGGGGCGGTAATAAAACCGGACAAATGGCTCAGGGAAATACTAATAAAGAAATCTATTGGTATCCTGTACGTCCAAAAAATGAAAAGGGAACAGGATTTTTAGACGAAGATTACAGAATTATTCAAGCTGAAGCAAACGGTCTTACATATGGTGGCGCCAGCGGCAACATTACAGTTGGAAGCGTATTGTTTCTTGATGCAAACGGAAACATATATGGGGTTGGTTATAATAACAACAGTGTGCTGGGAATCGGTACAGATAACAAATTACTCCCAATTAATCTTACAAAATCACTTGGACTTTCAACAAAAGTAAAAGCTATAACACGAGGGGAGCATAGAGGTAATAGTAAGTTTTTGCGAAATGATGGCAAAATGGTAGGATGGGGAGGAAATTACTACGGCGATTTAGGCGTTGCAATCGGCATTAATTCTAGTGTATATGTTGAACCGTGTGTAGCAAGGGTTAATTCCCATATTTTAGAACTTTTTAACGGGATCGTTGATACTGCGGTAATAACAGTTGATGGTGATGTTTATTTTTGGGGACATGATTATCAATCTTGCGTTATAGGGGGCGGATTAGTAAATGCCATGCCAAAGAAGGTAGCATTTTCAGGCAGCGAAGAAGATGGAAGCAAACCATTATTTAACTATACTGCAAGAAACTTATTCACACTAAAGAGTAATGGATTTGTTTATACAATAGGCAGTAATGTAGACGGAAACATAATAGATTTAGGTCACGGAACAAAAGCACGGGATCGCGTTTTTGCAGGGGCTAGCCCTGACGAGAATAATACGGGATATCTGAATAACGTTATAGCAATGGGTCAGGAAGGCGCGAATTATGGCGGTGCAGGAACCGGTTTAGCCGTGCGTTCAGACGGATCGGTATGGAGCTGGGGCGGCGGAACTAAAGGACAGCTAGGTAACGGAGGCATAGTAACTAGTTCAACACCAGTACGCGTCGGAGAGAAGCCATATCTGGAGATAAGCGGAGCGACGCTCAACGGCGGGGCTATAGAAATTTACGACGGAACGATAAAAAAGACAGACGGAACGCTTGTTTCAGCAGTCCAAATAGACGATGTTATTGCTGTAACTGACGTTGCGGCGGTTAAATCGTTTAATGTGTTTGAAAGTTCATTTAAGCCGTCGGGCGTGGAATATACGATTTACAATCCGGATTCCGGCGTTGTGGAGAACCTTGGTTCTGGCAGATTCAGAGCGAAGAAAACCGGCGTGACGTATATCATAATGAAATATGAGCAGGACGGAGAAAAGTATATCGGTTCGTTCCGCTTAAATGTTGTGCCGGCAGGAGATAATATAGCGTATCCGAAGGTTACAGGCGGAGCAGACGCGGTATACGCGCTGAAAGCGGACGGCTCTGTATGGGCGTGGGGCACGAATGTAAGCCGACATTCGGGAATTACAAAAGGCGGCGGCACAGGTAAGCTCGGTACAGGTACGCCGTACGGCACAAGCACCGTTCCGGTGCGCGTGGTTAAGGAGGACAGTTCTCCGCTTGAGGATATTATAGAAATTGCAAGTCACGGCGTAGGAGGCTATGCGCTCGACAAAACGGGGCACGTCTGGGCATGGGGAGCAACCAGCACCGGCGCGTTAGGTCAGGGAGAGCCGGCAGACAAAAAGACAAAAACAAGAATACCGTACGCGGTAAAGATGAAAAACAGTGAAGGTACTGGTTATTTAGGAGACGATAAAAAAATCGTTCATATAGCTGATTGGTCTCAGGCAGGATATATGAATGCCGCCGCAGATGACGCGAGCGCAGGACTAATGCTGGATGAAAAAGGAGATGTTTATGCTTCATGTTACCCAAGTTTTAAAAGTAATCGGGTATACTCTTCTCCTCCCACGAATATCAGCTTGCTTGCCCCAAGCCTTAAAGGCTCGAAAAATATATCTAAAATGTCCTCGTCAAAACATGTGATATTAAAGCGGGACGGTTCAATTTATACATGGGGACAAAACGCAAACAATTATTACGGTGACAATTTAAATAATAAAAATCTGAGATGTATACCGATAGTCGATACAGAGACAAACGAGGATTTGTATATTATATATGAAACCCAGTTTAACGATACTAACAATATGGCTATCGCATATAACGGCGACGCGTATATGTGGGGCACAAATAGGTCAGGCGCATTGGCATTAGAAACAACAACGGGAGTAACAAAACCAACTAAATCAGACGGATATTCAAAGGATGCAAACGGCGTTGTTCCGCTTTTGGCGAGCGGAACTAACGAGAGTATGGTTCTGATGTCGAACGGACAGATATACACGGCGGGTAAATCAGATAATTTAGCTTTGGGACAGGGAACGA
>CATJNN010000278.1 GCA_949742185.1 uncultured Clostridia bacterium
AACCGAGACTGCCCATAAATCTGCTGTAATATCCCAATTCACGAGAGTATGAAACCAGTTCGCTCGTAACTGCAAGCACTTCGGCGTACACTTCATTTTTTGCTATGTAATCCAGTTCTTGCTGCAGGCGGATTTTTGCATTTACGTCCGATGTTTTTTCGGCTAATTTGTCGCTGCAAATTTTTGATAAATTCTGCACCGGTATTTTCATCATTTCACATCGCCTCCCATTGCTTGCGTCTCATGTCTGCTCATTACTTCGCGAAATTCCGCCGGATAGTGCGCTTTGAACCATGCCTTACGGTATTTCGCCATTGTCGTGCCGATACAATGCGCCTTCGAGCCCAAACGACGCCACACCTGATTCAGATTATTGATATATCGCTTGGAAATGCCGGCGTTTAACATCGCCGAGATATACTCCGAGGTACACTTTTCGTCAAGACCACGTATTCCGACGCATTCCATAATGTCATACGCAGTTTCTTTGTCAATGCCGCGGCGCAGCAAATCCAGAAAAATGTCGTCGCGAAACGCGGGCATGTTCGGAATATCCTTTTTCTCACACGAATAGTCACCGCGTATCCAGCCTTCCGTTCGAACAAGTTCCTCAAAGGTTTTTGGATTTACCATTTGCATAATGCTTCTGCGCCAAAGTTCACTTTCATCCGATTCTTTATCATCAACTTTCATATCGGTAGTCTTCATAATCTCTATGGTTTGCTTGTCGTCAAAAGGAATACTGTAAATATCGACTCCGGTCAACTCCGTCAATTCTTTTAACGCCGGATACCCATATGAATTGCCATAAAAACTTAACTTCACTATGCTGCCTGTATCAAATCCATATGTGTTCCAGTTTGTTGCATCCCCGCTGAAAACCAGCCAACTTGGACGTGTCCCACGGTCAACAATTGGGATATGCGGGTAGTTTTCCTGTACATATTGTTTCAGTATGGGTATAAAATTCACATCAAATGTCATTTCTATATCCCACGACCTATCACCCATAAAAACTTCAACGGGCAGATTGTGTTTCAGCGGGTTTACCTCAGTAATGCCGAGCAAAAAGGCAATCAAAGACGAACCCATAAGACCCATAAATCTGCTGTAATACCCCAATTCACGAGAGTACGAAACCAGTTCGCTCGTAACTGCAAGCACTTCGGCGTACACTTCATTTTTTGCTATGTAATCTAGTTCTTGCTGCAGGCGGCTTTTTGCATTCGCGTCCGATGTTTTTTCAGCTAATTTGTCGCTGCAAATTTTTGATAAATTCTGTGCTGATATTTTCATCATTTAGCGCCGCCTCCTATTGGTTATGCTTCGCAAACAAGCCCTTGAATACCCCTACAACCGCGCCGGTTATGCCGCCCATTACAGCGCCGACTAACGCGCCAGGCTTACCCAAAACTTCCTGACCGATGGCATAGCCTTTTGTGCCAAATTCTTCATATGTATCCCAAAAGATGTCCGCGAATGATTTTGAAATCGCTTCCCTGTAATCTTCCTCGTTATCGTCAAACTCCCACATATTCTTATCGTCGTTGAGGTTTTCGGCAATCGCCATTCTTTTTTCGGCGGGAAGGGATAACACGATGTGATACAGCAGCTTTGTCAGGTTGTAAGGCGCAGCCTGAACACCGTTCTCGTCGGTATAGCCTGCGGAATAATACATCGGTCTGAACGCAATTCCGGTACCGTCCAGTATTCTTTGCTTGACCGACGCGCATTTCTTTTCCAGAAAATCCTTCAGCGTCTCATCGGGACAGTTGTTCTCCTTGTCCCAATGCGTGCCCTTCATAGCCATATCCGCCTGATTTATCGCAATCAGCATACGGTTTGCGTTTTCCTTTGTCATGGAAGGAATAATGACGTTGTTTATCATCTCATAGGTAGAGTGTAAATCTCTGCTTGAGCCGTCAAGTACCACCATAACCAAGTCAATAATTGGCGTGCCGTTTTCATCTACCTCCGACAGCTTTTTTACAATCTGCGTTGCGTATTCCTCATCCTTTTCGGTCACATCGCCTATTCCGGGCGTGTCCCATATTGTAAGGTTTTCCAAACGGTAACACTCGATGTCCTTCGTTTCGGGGTCAACACCTATGCCGACTTCCGCCGTCTTTGTGTTGAAAATCGCGTTGATTGTCGAGCTTTTTCCGCTTCCCGTTGCGCCGACCAGCATCAGATTGATTTTTTGCCCCCGCGCCTTTAGCAGCTTGGACAGTTGTCTGTTCTTTTCATCGGCGGGAGCATCCGTCCCCATAATTTCTTCTTCCAGTAAGTCGTAAATGTTCTTCTTTTCGCTCATTTGTACTACCTCCAAAATATAATTATTTCCGACAGTCCACCTGTCTTATTTATAATTATAATGGAGGCTATGGACAAAAACTGTCCATTCAAAAATAAAATTTAAAAAAGTTTTTTTGTGTTATTTTCACCATTTCATCACTTTTTGAAATTCCTCCGGATAATACGCTTTGAACCATGCCGTGCGGTATTCCGTCATAGCCAATGCAATACAGTGCGCTTTCGGGAACAAATACTGCACTTGATTCAAGCTATCCATATACTGCTCAGAAATACCGGCATTTGACAACATCGAGGTATACTCTTCGGTAAGACCTTTGCCCTTTCGGACGCATTCCATTATTTCATACGCAGCTACGCTGTTGATGCCGCTGTGCAGCAAATCCAGAAAAATTTCGTCACGAAACGCGGGCATGTTCGGAATATCCTTTTGCGCACACCGATAGGTACTGTATACCCAGCCTGTCGTTTGAACAAGCTCCTCAAAGGTTTTTGGATTTACCAGTCGGGTAAGGCTGCGGTGCCAAAGCTTCAGCTCATCCGGTTCTTCATCGTCTAATTCTATATTGGCAGTTTTCAGGAGTTCTATTGTTTGCTTATCATCAAAAGGAATACTGAAAATATCAACCCCGGTCATATCCGACAATTCTTTTAACACCGTATAATATTGGCTGCCCCAAAAACTTAACTTTACCGTATTTTTTCGGTCAAACTTATCTATGTTCAGGCTTGTTGCATTCCCTTGAAAAATCAACCAAGTCGGGTGGTTCCCGCGGTCAATGATTGCGATATTCGGGTGGTTTTCCTGTACATATCGTTTCGCCATTGGTAGAAATTGCATATCAAACATCAGTTCAATATCCAATGGCTTGTCATTATGAATCCCCATAAAAACTTCAACAGGTAAATTATATTTTAGCGGATCTATCTCGGTAATGCCAAGCAAAAAGGCAATCAAAGACGAACCGATACAACCGTGAAATCCGGTGTAATATCCCAACTCACGAGAGTACGAAACCAGCTCGCTTGCAATTGCAAACACCTCGGCATAGGCTTCATTCTTTTCTATGTAATCCAGTTCTTTTTGCAGCCGGCTGCTTGCATACGCGTCCGGCATTTTTTCGGACAATTTGTCGCCGCAAATTTTTGATATATTCTGCGCTGTTATTTTAGTCATTTTACATATTCTCCTATTATTTTTTATTATATCACAAAATACCCTATATTGTCAATGTGAATACCACTTTTAGATGTTTCGGTTTTATGTCAATTTCTTATATAATATTAAGGGGTGATGATATGGACTATATGAGGTTAGGGGAAAGAATTCGGGAAGAACGTCTGAAGCTAAATTTAACGCAAGCAGCTCTTGCCGAATCGGTAGATATTTCCGATACCTATATGGGCGCAATAGAGCGTGGAGAGCGCAGTCTCACATTGAGTACCCTTGTAAGAATTGTAAATCGGCTTGGTGTAACTGTCGATTATATGTTGTCTGATTCTGTTTCCGATAGTGATCTCAATATCATGGAACAGTTTAAACAAATTATAGACGGTCAGCCTTTGGAGCGGAAACAATGGGCAATCGCCGTACTGCGCTCTATGTTCTCTTATTTTGACAAAGAGGAATCTTAAAATGATTCCTCTTTTATCTTGCCTTCACGCAGCTCTCGAATCAATGTAACGTCGTCTATAAAACGTTTTACCGCCAAATTGACAAGCAGATCGACAGACACAGAATACTCAGTTGCAAGTATATGCAGTTCGTCATAGAGCATGGGATTTGTGAGACACACCTTGAAATTTTCCATTAAATATACACCTCCTTCATGGCGTTCGGTCAAAGTATAAATCATACGTTTTTTATCTGCATCTTGGGTTACTCTCATATATTTATTATAATGCAGGGGTGTGGACAGAAATTGTCCACGCCCCTGCAATACATAATTTTTACTTCAAATAAAATAAATTTCCCCTCTGCCATC
>CATJNN010000279.1 GCA_949742185.1 uncultured Clostridia bacterium
AATTCATTCGGATAAATTTCTCCTTTTATAATTTGTTATAAAAAAATAAATATAATATGATATTCTACTATAACTTGATTATAAAAGCAAGGTATGTTAGAATTTATACTATAATTTTAATTTGGCGGAGAGGTGACAGTGCAGATGAATGAAATTCCTTTTGGAAAAAGCTGCTGCTTTACAGGACACAGACCTGAAAAACTTAATGTGACCGAAGATAAAATAAAACCGATTTTGCGTGATGAAATAGAAAAAGCCGTATCTGATGGTTTCACGGTTTTCATATCGGGTATGGCGAGAGGAATCGATATGTGGGCGGCGGAGCTTGTTCTTGGAATGCGTATAAATAGTCCCGATTTAAAGCTTGTGTGCGCGGTGCCGTATGATGGATTTGAGAAAAAGTGGAAAATGGAAGAAAGAATGAGATATAGTCGTATATTGAATAGTGCAGATATGGTTAAAATTGTTTGCCGTCATTATTCGCCGTATGTTTTCCAAATGCGGAACGTCTGGATGGTTGACCGTTCTGAACGCGTTATCGCGGCTTACCGCGGAAATGATGGCGGAACGAAAAATACCATTAAATACGCTCAGCGCGTTGGGATTGAAGTATGTTATGTTTAGTTTTTATGCATGAATAATTTTAAACATTGCAGTTAAAATCAAATATATTGCAGGTTGGTGCAGCAAATATATTATAAGAGAGTTTTTTCCAAACCATTCAACAGGAGATGAGATTTTTTTCTCCAAATAATGCAGTATCTTTTTTTGATTTAATATATTATATAAAAAGTATCCGCATATAAATATAAATATCCAAGGAAAAAGCGGAAAATAATCCGCCGAAAAGAATCCGTATGGCGGAAAACCCAGATATGCTGTTGCTGTGTTTCGATACAGATATTCCGGAAGCATATATATATTAAAATTTCCAAAACCAATATATCCGTAATTTATGTTTTTTGTAATCAGAAATAATATTATGCAGAATATAATTCCGGCAAACGGATTAAAACGTTTTAAAATATTACTCAAGGGTATTATTAAAAGCATACACGAACCAATGAGAGTAAGCACTCCAAATATCACCTTGTCCTGCGGCAGAACAACGCGGGTGACGGCTGAGATTAAAAAGCCTGAAAGAAGCACGGTAAGCCCCCTTTTAACTTTATGACGACTGAGAGAACAGCAAAAGCCAGACAACAGAATAAATGTCCGGCAGATTCCCTGCTGCCAGATATAAACGGCCGCAGATTGATATGGCAGCAGATTAAAGATATAAATCAGGTCCCATATGATATGGTATGCAATCATATTCAAAAGCGCAAAGCCTCGTATAAAATCAATAACGCAGTATCGTTTGCTCAAGACAAGGTTCCTTTCAAAAGCTCTAATCTAAAGCCGAGATGCAATTTGCATCCCGGCTTTATTATTAATAATTATTTTTATTTATCAAGACTGTTTCCGCAATTTGCGCAGAATTTGTTTTCCTTGGGATTTGCTTCACCGCATTCTGTGCAGAAATTACAGTCTTTAAGTTCTGCAATTTTCTGGCGAAGCTCTCGAATTTCATCCTTAAGCTCGTCAACCTGGGAGCATAAATCGCTCGGTTCGCCCTCAAGGTCTGCGCCGGCTTTAAATTCATTATAAACATGGGTGCCAAGTTCAATCATAAGCTCTTCGATTTTCAGTTCGTTTTCTTTCACAGCATATTTAAGCTTAATCTGGCTGAGCGTCGACGACGATTTTTCCATTACCTGCTTTGTGATTTTCTCCGCTTCATTTTTTGCGATGTGCGCGCTTTTCTTAATTGTTTCAAATACTTCTGACATGGATAGTACCTCCTTTAATTAATCGTCTAAGTCTATTACATCGTCGCCGCCGGACGGCTGAGACTGCGGGTCGCGCGTTGGCGAGGGTTCGCGTGTCGGAGCCGGCGTTTTTTGCGGGACGGGTGTTTTTTGCGGGTTGTTTTCGGCGTCGTCCGGAGCAGAGGACGGTGAGGCTGACGGGGACGCGGATGCGTCCGGATTGTCGTTTTCCTGATTATCCTCAGGGGCTATGCGGCCGCCGGAATGACTTCCGGAGCATACCGATTTAGGAACTGTATTTTTTGTAAAATATTCAGTATACGATTCGCACGACTGCGATGCAAGCTTGCCTGTAGCCGCGCACACTTCTGCAGATACAACAGAACTTGGTTTATCAAGCTGTTTAACTGGAAGACCGCTGTGCACCTTTTCCATAACGCTTTTCCATGCGCGTGTTGCAGGATTATATGAAACGCCTGATTTACTTATTGATTTTGGAGTGTCAAAACCGTACCACACGGCTCCGACATAATATGGAGTGAAGCCTATAAACCACTTATCGTAATCGTCGTTTGTCGTTCCTGTTTTGCCGTATGCAGGCATCTTTGAAAGTCTTGCAGAGCGGCCTGTGCCGCTTCCTCCGTTAACAACATGATGCAGCATGTTTGCCATAATATATGCCGTTGAAGGTTCAATAGCCGTTTGTTCATTAGGCTGATTCTCAAGAAGAACCTTTCCGGCGCTGTCCACAACCTTTGTATAGGTATACGGTGCGATATACTTTCCGTTATTTGCAAAAACTCCGTATGCTGCCGCCATTTCCTTAGGTGATATGCCGGTTGTCAGTCCGCCCAGTCCAAGCGAGCTGAGGTTTTTATCTTTGGGGTCAAGAGAAGTGATATGGAGCTTATTTTTAAGGAAATTATACGATGTATCCACGCCCACTTTATCCAAAGTTTTTACTGCCGGAATATTAGCCGATATTTCAATCGCTTTTCCGGTTGTCATGTCTCCTTTATATCCTGAATAAGAGTTTTTCGGAGACCAGCTTCCTATAGTCAGCGGTTCGTCTTTTATTATGCTCGCGGCTGAAAGCTTTGCGTTTTCAATCGCCGGAGCATACACTGCAATCGGTTTTATTGACGACCCTGGCTGACGCTTAGACTGCGTTGCGCGGTTTAAGCCGCGGCGGTCTGTTTTTTTGCCTAATCCGCCGATAATTCCTTTAATCTCGCCATTATGAGGGTCGATTATAACCATAGCGGACTGAGCGTTGTTTTTCGGGAAGTTTGATGTATTCGTGAACACATTTTCCATAGCGTCCTGTATATTTTTGTCCATTGTGGTATAGATTTTTAAACCGCCATTGAACACTTGCTGCTCAGCGAAGGTGTCGGAATATCCTTTTTTCGTTTGCAAATCGGATATTACGTCGTTTATTACCTGATCGACAAAGTAAGACGATATATTGGCCTTAGCTTCTTTATGCTCTTTTGACGTTACAAGTTTCTCCGCAACTGCGCTGTCATATTCGCTTTGAGAAATCATTTCTAGCTCAAGCATTTTAGCAAGCACGCGATTACGCTTTTCGACATTGTTGTCCGGATGAGCGAAAGGGTCGTAGCGCGCCGGCGTCTGCGTTATTCCTACGATTGACGCTGTTTGAGCGAGAGACAGCTCGTTTGCGCTTTTATTAAAATACATATTTGAAGCCGCCTCGACGCCGTGACAGTTATTTGCGAAATAAACTATATTAAGATACATAGTTAAAATGTCGTCTTTAGACAACTCTTTTTCAAGCGCGATGGCGCGCATCATTTCTCGTATCTTTCGGGTTACGCTTTTTTCGTCTTCTTTGGTAATGTTTTTTATAACCTGCTGAGTAATTGTGCTTCCGCCATAGCTTGAACGCTTGATTCCCACTTTGTTAAGAGCCCAGTTTATTGCCGCTCCTGCGGTTCGCTTCACATCTACGCCGTGGTGCTTAAAAAAACGCTCGTCTTCAATAGCGACAGTGGCTTTTTTCATCTGGTCAGGGATTTTGTCCGAGTCTATCCAGATACGGTTAGTGTCGTTGTATAACTGCTGAATAAGCTGTGAATTGCCGTTTTCGTCATTATAGTATAAAAAAGACGAGTAATTCAAAGCAAGAGACTGTACGTTCATAGCTTTGATTTCTGAAGAAATTGCCGCGTACATTCCGGCAAATATACCTGTTCCGACAATGAGGGAAACAAATATTAAGCCAAGGAATATGTTTCGTATACGCCGTATGTTTAAATGTTTTGTTTTTTGTTTTTTTCTTTCTCTTCTGCCCAAGCCTTATTCCTCCTTATCAGGGAATTTGAAGCATTGTAAACAAATATTTGGTATGCCGTTTTTATTATTATAGTATAGTTTTTTCGATTTTGCAACAGTTTTATTTTAAAAAATAGCTGATGGAATCAAAAATCATTCCCGTAAAACAGACAATAT
>CATJNN010000280.1 GCA_949742185.1 uncultured Clostridia bacterium
AATAAAAATTGCCTCAGAATTATGCTCTGAAGCAATTTTAATATTCAATATTATTAAATTATTTCAATCTGACAGCTTTGCATAACGTCAAGGGCGGAGCGGTGTTTGTCTTCAGTTACGCCCGCGCAGCACGTGCCGTCAACTATAATACGAGCATTTTCCGCCGCCGTTCTTATAGCAAGCGCATTTGAAACAACGCATATGTCGGTACACACGCCGACCAGCTCAATCTCGTCAAAGTGTCCGGCGCGGATATATTCCGCAAGAGCGTCGCTGGCAAACGTGTCTTTTTCAAACATTTTCACAGCGCCGCGTTCCGAGACTGCATTTTCAACCTCTCCGCAAAGCTTCCAGCCCTCTGTGCCGCGAACGCAATGCGAAACAGGCAGGTATCTGCCCTCGCGTGTTGACAGATAATCCTCGCCGTGCGTGTCCATTGTGCAGGCCACCTCGCCGTCATACGCGCGTATCTTTCCGGCAATGAGCGGCGCAATTTCCCGCGCCCGCTCGCTGCCGAGCGCGCCTGTCACAAAATCATTCTGCATATCAACGACTACAAGTAGTTTTTTCATATATAACCTCGTTATTTAACAACAATATTCACAAGCTTTCCCGGAACGGCAATCACTTTAACAACGGTTTTTCCGTTTATCTCTGATTTGACTTTTTCGGACTGCATAGCCGCTTTTTCCGTCCCGTCTTTGTCAAGCCCTGCGGCAATCATCATTTTATCACGGATTTTACCGTTAATCTGCACCACGATTTCAATTTCGTCGTCATGCGTCTTTTCCTCGTCGTAGCTTGGCCACGGAGCAAGCGACAGATAGCCTTCGCCGCCGAAGCGTTCCCAAAGCTCCTCAGTCATATGCGGAGCGACGGGGTTTAAGAGCGTAATCAGCGTCATGAACTCGCCCTTTGTTATACTTTCCGCTTTGTAGAAGTCGTTTACAAGACTCATCATAGCCGCGATGGCTGTATTATATTTCATGCGCTCATAGTCCTCGCCGACTTTTTTAATCGTCTTATGCACATTTTTTTCAAGAGCCTCGGAGTAGCCCTCCTCGTTTGTGACCATATCCTGCAGATTCCATACGCGTTCTATAAACTTATAACAGCCCCTCAGACCCTGCTGAGACCACGGCGTAGACTGGTCAAACGCGCCGATAAACATTTCGTATGTGCGGAACGCGTCCGCGCCGAATTCGTTTACCACCTCGTCGGGGTTGACGACGTTTCCGCGCGATTTACTCATCTTTTCGTTATTCTCGCCCAAAATCATGCCGTGCGACGTGCGCTTGAAATACGGTTCCTTTGTCGGCACAACGCCGATGTCGTATAAGAATTTGTGCCAAAAACGCGAATACAAAAGATGAAGCGTTGTGTGCTCCATGCCGCCGTTATACCAGTCTACGGGCGACCAATACTCAAGCGCTTCCTTTGAAGCAAGCGCGTCGCTGTTGTGCGGATCCATATAGCGCAGGAAATACCAGCTTGAGCCCGCCCATTGGGGCATTGTGTCTGTTTCTCTTTGAGCGGGACCTCCGCAGTGCGGACAGGTGGTGTTAATCCAGTCATGCGCTTTTGCCAAAGGCGACTCGCCGTTCTCGCCCGGCTCGAATTCTTTCATTTCAGGCAATTCAAGCGGCAGCTCGCTTTCGGGAATTGCGACCCAGCCGCATTTGTCGCAGTGAACAAGCGGTATCGGTTCGCCCCAGTAACGCTGGCGGGAGAACACCCAGTCGCGGAGCTTAAAGTTCACCTTGCGCTTGCCGAGCCCTTGTTTTTCAAGCCAGTCAATCATAGCCGGAATAGCTTCTTTAACGGACATGCCATCGAGAAAACCGGAGTTTACCAGGGTTCCCTGCGCAACGTCGGCGTAGACCTCCTCCTGCACGTTCTTTCCGCCGGCTACAACTTCAATAATCGGTAAACCGAATTTTTTTGCAAACTCCCAGTCGCGGCCGTCGTGCGCGGGCACCGCCATAATTGCGCCTGTTCCGTAGGTTACGAGAACATAATCTGAAATCCAAACAGGAAGCTTCGCCCCGTTCACAGGATTTACCGCATACACACCCTCAAGCTGCACGCCGGTTTTATCTTTAGCAAGCTCGGTGCGCTCAAACTCGGATTTTTTCGCCGCCTGCGCCATATAGTCTGCAACATCGTCCCAATTCGCAATCTGCGGCTTCAGTTTCTGCACAAGCTCATGCTCGGGCGACATAACAACATATGTAGCCCCGAAAAGCGTGTCCGCTCGTGTTGTGTACACAATCAAATCGTCGCCAGATGAAAGCTCAAATTTCACCTCCGCGCCCTCGCTGCGCCCTATCCAGTTGCGCTGCTGTGTTTTAACCTTTTCTATATACGCCAAATCGTCCAAATCGTCAATTAGTCTTTGCGCATATTCGGTGATTTTCAGCATCCACTGACTCTTTCTCTTTTGCACAACCTCGCTGCCGCAGCGTTCGCAAACGCCGTTTACAACTTCTTCGTTTGAAAGCCCAACCTTACATCCCGTGCACCAGTTTATAGGCATTTCCTGCTTATATGCAAGTCCCTTTTCAAATAATTTAAGGAAAATCCACTGAGTCCATTTGTAATATTCGGGGTCGGTTGTGTTCACTTCGCGCGACCAGTCGAACGAGAAGCCGAGCATCTGAAGCTGCTGCTTAAAGTGCTCAACGTTATTTTTTGTAACAATTTTTGGGTGTATCTTATTTTTTATAGCATAGTTTTCAGTCGGCAGACCGAAAGCGTCCCAGCCGATTGGGTAAAGCACGTTGTAGCCTTCCATGCGGCGTTTGCGCGCGATTATATCAAGCGCGGTGTAGCCGCGCGGATGTCCCACGTGAAGCCCTTGTCCCGACGGATACGGAAATTCTATAAGAGCGTAGTATTTTGGTTTATCGCTGCCGTTAACGGCGTGAAAACAGCCGTCTTTTTCCCACTTCTCCTGCCACTTTTTTTCGATTTCAGAAAAATTATATTTTTCCACTTTTATTTCTCTCCCTCCGCATTTATTTCTACCTGCTCCGCGTCTGCCCACAGACGCTCCAAATCATAAAATTCTCTCGTTTCCTCAAGCATAATGTGAACAATCACATTGCCGAAATCAAGCAGAATCCAGCTTCCGGAATCCCTGCCCTCGCGGTGAAGAAGCTCCTCGCCCGCTTCAGTCAGCTTTTCCTCAACTTCGCCCGCGCACGCTCTCGCCTGCACTGCCGATGAGACCGAAGCGATAATAAAATATTCTCCGAGCGATGTAATTTCAGTCACATTTAAAATTTTCACATCAGACGCTTTCTTATCCTCAAGCGCCTTAGCGGCAATCCGCGCTTTATCTAAGCTTTCCATATGTTCCTCCTGACGCCGTATAACTGCGGCGTATATTTAATATTTATCTCTTGATTTAGTTTTCATTCTGCTTCTGCTTTGCTCTTTTTAAAAGCAGGTCGTTTCTTGCATACAGCGTGTTCGGGTGTATGAGCTGATTTTTTTCAATAATCCGTCTTATTGCCATATTCGCAGCAGTTATACAGGCGGCGTCGATATCTATTTCTGAAAGAGTGCGGAGCTGTATAACGCCGTCGAAGCTCCTGTTAGCTTCAATCATGTCGGCGAGATATACTATTCTTTCCAGCATGGACATTCCCGCTCTGCCCGTCGTGTGATAACGTACTGCGTTTTTAATTTCACGGTCGGTTATACCGAATTGTTCGGTTATATATTCCGCTCCTAAAGCTGCGTGTATAAGAGCCGGATTTTTAAGCTCAAATTCGTCCGGCTGTACGCCGAGCCTGCTGCATGCTTCCAGAGCCTCTTCAAGCGGCAGATTTTTCGCCGCGTCATGCACAAGTCCCGCGGTGTAGGCCTGTTCCAAATCAACGCCGTATCGCCCTGCAAGCCGAGCTGCCGCATCCGCAACGCCCAGACTATGTATATAGCGTTTTTCGGTCAGCATACTTTTTAATTTTTCTTTCATATTTATATAAATCTGCTCCTTTCGCAAAATTAATATCGGAAAAAGTGTTTTGAGCAATGCTCAAAATAGTATTGTCTGCAGTTTTATCTGGACAAATTACTTTTATACAGATTGTTGTCTTCAATATATTTAAGCACAGCGTCCGGTATAAAATATTTTACGCATTTTTTTTCAGTTATGCGGCTGCGTATCATAGACGACGATATTTCCATAACGGGCGCGTCCACAAGATATACTTTTGCAGAAAACTTTTCGCGGACTTTTTCCGCTGCGCTTTCCAAATT
>CATJNN010000281.1 GCA_949742185.1 uncultured Clostridia bacterium
CGCACAATTCCGTCATTCCAAATGCCCTTAAAGTTCTTTTGAGTGGCGGTAAGATTTTTCTGCTGTGAAGGAGTTGGCACTTTTGCCATACTCAACTTATGCGCTATTCCCAATATTGTATCACCGGCAAGAAAATCCTTGTAAATCTGCCGTACATATACCGCCGTTTCTTCATCAATAATAAGATGATTTTTGTCCTTCGGGTCTTTCTTGTACCCATACGGTGGCTGCGAGCCGATAAACTTTCCGTTGATTTTTTTTGTGGTAAGCGCTGTTCTCACCTTCTTGCTAATGTCCTTCGCGTACATATCATTGAACACTGCTCTAAACGGTGTCATATCGTTTGTACTGCTTGCGGACTCTGTATCAATGCCGTCATTTACAGCGATATATCTGACGTTATGTGTTGGAAAATACTTGTCTATGTATTTACCGACCTCTATGTAATCTCGTCCGAGTCTGGACAAGTCTTTTGTAATTACAGTATTTATCTTCTTTTCCTCAATCATTTTAATCATACGATTGAAGTCTGGTCTGTCGAAGGACAATCCCGAATAACCGTCATCGGAAAATATCTCCACGACGTTCAGTGAATTAGCCTGAGCGTAATCCAGCAGGAACGCTTTTTGATTGACTATACTTTCCGAATCGGTCACAGTTCCATCATCCCTCGACAGCCTTAAATATAATGCGGTTAAATTATCTGCCACGTTAATCACCTTGCCTTGCTGAAGAGAATCTGCTTGAGTATCTCGTTAAGACTTTTTCCTTTTGTGGCATATACTACTTTAACTTCTTTCTCTGTGGTCATAATATCAACCTCCTTTACCATTGGGTTAGGTGTCGTTTAACTTCTCACACAGCGGCGCAATTCGCGGCGCGAGAGCGTGATGTTATTAGTGCTTTTATTTTCAAATTATCCTTAATTTAGTTATAAAACCTTGACAAAACAAACTTTTTCTGATATTGTAAATTTTGGAACATATAAAATTTTTGGAACGCTTTTTTGGAACATTTATCGCAGAGGTATATGTGATGGATAGTATAAATAACTCCTTGCCCGATACTCAATCCCAAAATATGGGGGATATTGCTCCGAGAGTCCAAAAGGAGAATAATTCTAACGCTTTCCACAGAATCGTAAAAAAACAATATCCAAAAGTGGATTTTGCCGTTTCACGTTTTAAAGAGTATCTTACATTAGCCGCTCCGGCTATATCATCTGAAAACAATATATTTTCGGATATTGAAAATATATTTTATATTATGCCGAAGGAGCAGAAAATATATTGTTTTTATGATAAAATAAATAAGGTGTTTACACCTCGTCTGCTCAAAGATTATATCGTAAACAATTTACAGTGCGAGGCGGGACTTGACGAAAATGTATTGTATACCCTTGTTGCTGATTTACTCACAAAAATTGCAAGGGTTCAGCCTTGCGGTTATCTGTTTAACCGTTATTTACATAAGATTTATCATAAAAACAATGGTGTTGTTATAAAAACAGTATTTCAGTATCCACACAATCATTTTATTATGGCGGACGGTATAATATGCTTTGTATACTATACCGCAGGCTATGAACAGGCAATCCCTCTAACTAACATAACATCACAGATTTTACACTATCCCAATATGCCGCAAAAATTGAAAAAGACATACATATCTGCACTAAGGAAACATACTCCGAAAAAATATCCGAATAGCAATCCCATAACTAATACATCATTTTATAAAAGCTCCGACTGTCTTTTTGACAGTGTAGGAAAAAGCATCAAGTATGAGAATGGACAGCTTATAGCCAAACCTCATAATAATTCCGGTTATCTCTATAATTTTCTGCCTCAGAGCTTTATATATGAGGATTACTCTTTTCCCGAGCAAACCGCCGATTTGCTTGCCAAAATAACAAACAACAGCAGAAAATCGTTCAATATCCTTACCAAACTCACAGCGGCAGCGTATTTAAACGGCTCTCCGCTTAAATCAGCTACAATTATCATTGCGGACGGTAATTCCTATAACGACATAGAAAATTTCTTTGTACGGCTGTTTAACGGGCGCATATGCTATCTAAGCAGCTATCATTTTAATACTGTCGAAAGTAACTACAATATATATCTAAACTCAAAATTTCAGTATTACAAAGCATATATCATTAAAAACGAAACTCCTCCTGCTAATTATAAGGGTATAAGACAGCTTGTAAAATCAACCTATATTGAGGCTAAAGACAATGCAGTAGGAAAAATACGCTTTAAAAACAGAATACCTTTAATCGTACTAACCAAAGACGAAGAATACGCTAAACAATTTAATATCCAAGTGAAATCTGAGATAATAAGGATTGATTCAGACTCTCTGCCGATAGACAAAATATCTGATTATGAATTTGCAATGCTCAGGCAGGCATTATCGCTGTATGGTCTTAAACTTTTTTCCGCCCCTCCTAAAAAAGAGAAAAACCGCCGCGAACGCGGTCGCTCAGATGAAGCTATTGTAAATTCATTTATACAGCAGTTCTGCAAAACCGAGCCAGAAAGCTTTGTAAGCAAAAGTGAATTGCGGGGCGCATTTTTCGAATACACAGAGATATATTATCCGTATTTCAAATCAAAACCGATTGCCATATGCAATAGACTTCGCGATATGGGATTTGACGGCAAACACAAGAAGCGAGTTGACGGCTGCGGTAATCCCGTTGCGGTCATACGAGGCATAGAATTTGACAGAGTAAAATTTAAAAAGAAAACAAAATTCAGAATAGAACCCGAAGAAAAATCAGACGAAGAAAAGGCAGAGCAAGCACCGTTTGACATCTTATCAGAGCTATGCACTGCACAAATTGACTTAGAAATAGGATTATCCTATAAAATATTTAATGTATAACTCAAAGAAACCGCACAGCAATGCGGTTTCTTGCGTTTTACATTTCCTTATCCAAATCGTGTATCAGGCGGGGTGGATTTTGAAGCGGCAAAGGATATAGGAGTAAATGTGATTTGGGCGTTATCTTTGCCGGGTAAAGCCGCTCCTGTCACCTCCGGAAAAATAATAAAAGACACGGCGCTCAATATTTTATCGGAAATGGGGGTGTAGTCGATGGAACTTGAAGGGAAGCATATAGGCTTTGCAATGACAGGCTCGTTTTGCACGTTTGCAAAGATTATGCCGATAATGCGAGAGCTTGCTGACGCAGGCGCGTTCATTCATCCAATCATGAGCCGAAACGTTTATGAGACGGACACGCGTTTTGGAAAAGCGGCAGACTTTATAGAAGCGGCGGAGGCTATATCAGGCAATAATGTTATACATACCATTCCCGAAGCAGAGCCGATTGGTCCTAAGAAGCTTTTGGATTTAATGATTGTTGCGCCATGCACTGGATGTTCGCTTGCAAAAATTGCAAACGGCGTTACAGACACGCCGGTGTGTATGGCGGTTAAGTCGCATCTGAGAAATGCGCGGCCTGTGCTGTTGGCAGTGTCTACAAACGATGGGCTGGGCACAAGCGCAAAAAACATAGGCGAGCTTCTTAATTACAAAAATTTTTATTTTGTGCCGTTCGGGCAGGACGATTATGTAAAAAAACCAAATTCGCTTGTGGCGGATATGGAGCAGATTGCTAAAGCGGCAGAGTATGCTCTTGACGGCAGACAACTACAGCCAATATTGTGCTGATTATATAGATAGGCAAATGCCGAAAAGTCCGAGGAATATTTCCCCGGACTTTTTTATGCTAATGAGTTAATATATTTTTGCAAGGTTTTCTGTGGGGCAGAGCAGGTCATAAACCCAGACATAACGCATATTCCGGACGCGCCTGCGCTGATTATGTCGGGCGCGTTATCGGGAGATATACCGCCTATTGCATACACGGGTATATCGACAGATGAACATATTGATTTTAAAAAATCAAGCCCGCGGGGAGGAATATTTTTTTTGCATTCGGTGGGGAAGATGTGCCCTGCAATCAGAGCATTCGCGCCGTGTGTCTGAGCTGCAAAAGCTTCATACTGCGAATGCACCGATACAATAATCTGTTTGAAATCACTTGTATTTGTTTTCATAAATTTATTAAAAGGAAGCTGTACGCTTGATACAGACAGCGCGCGTGCACAGTTTATATCTGTGTTTATGATAAGAGGGACAGAAAAAGTTCTGCATATTTCCAATAGGCGCTTTCCGAGGGACATATAATTTTGCGGCGGCAGATCTTTTTCGCGAAGGATTATACTTGATATGCCGCTTTGACAAAGCAGGCATATACGGTTTTCAAAATCGTCTGTGCATAGTCTGCGGTTTGTAACCGCTAAAATTTCGCCAATCATACGCGTACATAATCGGTGTATACAGGCTGTAGACCGCGTGCGGTAATGCTGGCGTGCACCTCGCTTACGCTCCGCGGATCAGAAATAACAAACTGCGCGTCGCCCTTTGCATCCTCGTCGTGTCCGCCAACGCTGGTTTTAACGCCCGCCGAGATTTTAGTTGCGCACATACCTATCACATTATCGCGGAAACAGGCGCGTTCTCGCGTAGATATGGTAATGCCCGCATATGGCATAAACAGACGATATGCCAGCATAACCTGCAAAAGCTGGGATTCGTGCACATCACCGGAGTTTTCGCCGTCGTTATTCACATATGGGCGCAGACGGGGAAAAGAAAATGATATTTCCGCATGAGGATATTTTTGCTGCACAAAATATGCATGAAGCCCTGCGGCAAATGCGTCTTTTCGGAAATTATCAAGCCCTAAAAGCGCGCCGAAGGCTACTCCGCGCATGCCGCCCATTAAAGCGCGTTCCTGCGAGTGGAAACGGTATGGAAAAATACGCTTGGGACCTGATAAATGCAGTATTTCGTATTTATTAGGATTATATGTTTCCTGATAAACAGACACAAAATCGGCGCCGCATTTGTGCAGATATGCATATTCGTCGGAGTTCAGAGGATAAATCTCAATTCCGACGGTGGAAAAATATTTTGAAGCGAGTTTTACGGCTTCCCCAATGTAAGTAATGTTGGACATACGTCGGGATTCGCCCGTTAAAATCAGAATTTCTCTAAGTCCCGTTTTTGCAATGTTTACATATTCTGTTTCTATTTCGTTAAGAGACAGCTTGCCGCGGTTAATTTTATTACGACAGTTAAAGCCGCAGTATACACAGTGATTTTCGCAGTAGTTTGAGATATATAGGGGCGTGAAAAGAGATACTGATGTGCCGAAGTGTTTTCGTGTTTCAGCCTGCGCTTTTCGCGCCATATCTTCTAAATACAGTTCGGCGGCAGGGGAAAGCAGGGCCGCAAAATTCCGAATTGACACGTTGTCCTTGTTCAATGCGAAAAGCGCGTCTGTTTTGGTGTATTTATTATAGTCGTAGGAGTTTACGGAAGATAATACTCGAGGCATAATATCCGATTGTATCTGTTCCATGTCGTCCATATATTCCATATGATTTGTTTGTTTCATTTTATTTTTCCTTTCTGTCAGTCTTCTAAAAATCCTGTCAGCGGACTTGAAGCGGAGGCTCGGTTTTCAAGCACACGACCTAAGCCGGCAAGATGAGCCGCTCTTCCGGCCTCAACTGCAAGACGGAATGCCCGAGCCATTTTTCCAACATTGGCGGCAGTTGCAATAGCTGTGTTTGCCATAACCGCATCCACTCCCATTTCCATAGCCTCGCATGCCTGAGACGGCTTGCCTATGCCTGCGTCCACAATAATCGGTACGTCAATTTCATCAACAAGAATTTTCACAAAATCTCGGGTGCATAAGCCTTTATTACTTCCTATGGGCGCGCCAAGCGGCATAACAGCCGCTGCCCCTGCATTTTTTAAATCGCGTGCTGTATTTAAGTCAGGGTACATATATGCCATGGGTATAAAACCCTCTTTAGCAAGTATTTCTGTAGCTTTGATGGTTTCGCAGTTGTCGGGGAGAAGATATTTTGAGTCTCGGATGACTTCTATTTTAATGAAATCTCCGCAGCCTAACTCGCGTGCCAGACGAGCTATACGAGCAGCTTCTTCCGCTGTTCGCGCTCCAGATGTGTTAGGCAGAAGCGTTATGCCTTCCGGCATATAGTCGAGAATATTCTCGCGGCTGTTTGCGTCTGCGCGGCGCACGGCAAGAGTCGCCATTTCTACGCCGCCGTTTTCGATAACCTGTTTTGTCTGCTCGAGAGAAAATTTTCCCGAACCTAAAATAAAACGCGAACGGAAGCTGTGTCCGCCGATGATTAATAAATCTTCCATAGTTTCCTCCTATGCATCTTCAATTCCGATTAGTATTCTCAAAGCCATATTTGCCTGATGTCCCGCGCATACCATAACGCGCGGAGCCATAAGACCTTGATTTGGGCACGCTTCGCTTACGCCGTCTCCGCAGACATAAAGATTTTTTATGCTGCGCCGCGTTGTAATGTCGTTTGAACTCGCATATCCCGCCATGCCCGACGACGCGATGATTTTAACGTTTCCTTGTTGGAGAAGCGCGTTAACGAGAGCGGCTTTTGCAGACGGATTATCAAAGGCTTCGCAAATAATATGGAAGCCGTTAAACACCTTACAGGCGTTGCTTTCGTCGACGCGTACATTTTTTGTGTATACTTTTACATACGGATTAATATCCGCAATCTGCGATTTGAGCGCGTCGGTTTTATACTGACTGAGATGAGATATGCTGTAATGCTGACGGTTTAGATTACTCGGCTCAACAACATCGAAATCAACAAGCAAAAGCGCGCCGACGCCTGTTCTTGCGAGAGCGGCGGCGATATGGGAGCCGAGCCCGCCAAGTCCTGCAACTGCAACTTTGCCGTTATGTACTTTTTCATAAATTTCAGGGGTACAGCGTGCAGAGAGCATGGATTCAAGCGATTCCTGCGGCGGAATTTCACCTCTGCGTATAAAGACAATCGTGTCGCCGTCTGAAAGGGGATGGTCGTCGTTTGTTTGATAGCCGTTGTATATGACAACGTCGCAGTCAGAATATTGACCGGATAATTCTTTTAAGCTTTTGGCGTTTCCGCTGTATACATGTCCATTCACCGTTATCATATCATCCGCCTCCCACAAAGCTTACAATTTCAATAATGTCGCCGCTTCTGGCAGTGATTTCGGAGTAGGATGATTTCGGAACTATGTCTCCGTTAAGCTCAACCGCTATTTTATCTGTGCTGTAGCCGAGATTTTTAATCAGGTCGCGCAGCAGTACAGGTTTGCTCTGAGAAAAATTTTCTCCGTTTATTTTCATTTTGACGCCTCCTTTCACAATAAAAACGGACACAAATGAATTACACCCGCGGTGGTGTACCCCATTTATGTCCGTTTTCTTTATTATAACGTTGTTTTTATTAAAAGTCAAGTATTAATAGTTTTCCGTACAAATTTTAAAGTATGCTTTCGGATGCGCGCAGACAGGACAAATCTCCGGAGCGGCTTTGCCGATATGTATATGACCGCAGTTTGAGCACTCCCACATCATATCGCCGTCACGTGAGAACACTAGGCCGCCTTCAATGTTTGCCAGAAGCTTTCGGAAACGCTCTTCGTGATGTTTTTCTATTTCGCCTACCTGTTCAAACAGAGCCGCAATATCATTAAAACCTTCCTCGCGGGCTTCTTTTGCAAATTGCGCGTACATATCAGTCCATTCATAATTTTCTCCGGCTGCAGCGGCTGAAAGATTCGCCGTTGTTTCGCCAATTCCGTCGTTAAGCAGCTTATACCAGATTTTTGCATGTTCTTTTTCGTTGTTTGCCGTTTCAGTAAATATTTCTGAAATCTGCACATAGCCGTCTTTTTTTGCCTTTGACGCAAAATATGTATATTTGTTTCTTGCCTGGGATTCGCCTGCAAATGCTGTTTGCAGATTTGCTTCTGTCTTTGTTCCTTTTAAGTTCATTTTATTCACCATGACCTTTCCGTCTGCTGATAATTAAAGCGTTAAACGCGTGGGTGGCAGACATTTAGTATGTATAACGGAGATTCATATATCTCATGTTTTGCATTTATTTTATCATTGCGACAAGCTTTATGTCAAGTAAAAGGTATATTTTTCTGCGAAATGCTAATAATATCAAAGTCTTAAAAATGATAAAATTATCAGAAGCGCGCCGCTTACCCATGACAAGTCAAAAGCAAGCGCGCGCGACAGACGGTTTCCGAGCATACCTCCGAATTTTACCGCTATAAGTCCTAATGATAAAGACAAAAGCATAACGGGTAGAATTTTTATATCTGAAAGCGCTGTTCCAAAGCCTACCGCCAGACCGTCGAGCGACAGCGCAATGGCGAGAGCAAGCGCTTCGCGCACGGAAAGAACACAGGAATCGTCTATATCGGCTGAAGGCGGGTCTGCATAGACATGCAGAATAAAGTTAAGGTGCATACATGAGAACTCAATATTTTTGCTTATTCGCCGATGTTTTTTTATAAATGCTTTAATTGTTGAATCAAAGAGCTTGACGGTGCCTAGAAAAAATAGTATAATAAAGCTTAAATATACAGTCAGCTGCTGTGGAAGATATGGTTTTAAAAGAGCTCCCGCAAATATGGACGCGCATAGTGTGGCTGTAGATACTGCGGCTATTGTAAGTGCGGAAGCAATCGGGATTTTTATGCGGCTTGCGCCGTATGCAAGGCTTGAGAAAAAAGTGTCTGTTGTGAGCGCGGTTGCAAGCAGAATGTATTGCATACAGAGAAAATACATACTTTCACCTCCTAAAGATATGATATTCCGTCGGATTGGTGATTGTGTATTATATTATAAGAATAAGGAGAGATAAAAATGAAAAAGTATATTTGCGATCCATGCGGATATGTGTATGATCCGGAAGTGGGAGATCCTGAGGGCGGTATTCCCGCAGGAACGGCTTTTGAAGATATTCCGGACGACTGGGTTTGCCCTGTTTGCGGAGTCGGCAAGGATATGTTCAGTATTTATGAAGCTTAATAAAAATTATTTGGGGCGTCGGTGCCTCAAATGATTTTTGATGTTGCTGTGGAATGTAATTAATAAAAATAAATCGGGGAATTTAAATCCTCGATTTATTTTTTGTATTTACAAGAGTATTATTAATGTGTATATCTTAAAAAGAATATAATTTTATATACCTAATTTAACAGTTCTATAAACTGAGATTTATCGTTTTATCATTATGCCTTTCATATATTGTGTTTTATTATGGGCCTGATAAATTAATTGCTTTTCGCTTTCTGTGCATCCAAGCAAAATTTTAATTTCAGAGTCGCGTTTTTTCAAATCAACAACACACATTACGGCGTCTATTTGTTTTTCACCTGAGCCGACCCATATGTCAATCCCTGCGCCGTCCATTGAAGAGGTATTTTTCAAATATCCATAATCAACGGCATAGATAAAATCGGGATATTTTGGATGCGCTTGTCCTTTGGGTCTGTCTATGACTATTTCTGAATCATTAACTAATAAGTCTAGTGCATTCCAAAAACTACTATTAAAGTTATCCATTTATTGCCTCCTGAAGATTCCGATTTGTCTATTCAGCGAATATTAAATGCTGTTTACTATTTATAAATATTTTTTAAAAGAGCAATTTCACGCGCATATCCGTCAAGTTCATTCGGAGTTTCGAGTTCAAAAGGCAGACCGGATAGCGACGGATGATTTATTATACGCTCAAATGCTTCAAGACCTATATAGCCGTCGCCAATTTTTTCGTGACGGTCTTTATGAGCGCCGAGTGGATTTTTGGAGTCGTTTAAATGAATTGCTTTAAGTCTGTTTAAACCTATGATTCGGTCGAATTCTTCCAAAACCCCATCTAAATTTTCAACAATATCATATCCTCCGTCATGCACATGGCAGGTGTCAAGACAAACTCCAAGTCTCTCGGAATATTCCACTCCGTCTATGATGGCGCGAAGTTCTTCAAAGCTTCGTCCTATTTCGCTGCCCTTGCCCGCCATTGTTTCCAAAAGTACCGTTGTGGATAAAGCGGGAGAAAGGGTTTCATTAAGGGCTTCAGTAATATATTTAATTCCTGCATCAACGCCCTGTTTAACGTGACTTCCGGGATGAAAATTATAAAAATTTCCAGGGACATATTCCATACGCTGTAAATCGTCTGCAAGCGTATTCTTAGCGAATTCGCGTATCGACTCGTCGGCGGAGCACAAATTCAGGGTGTATGGCGCGTGCGCGACAATTTTTCCGATTTTTCCGCTTGATGTAAGCTCCAGAAATTTTCGCACGTCCATTTCGTCTATTGATTTTGCGCTTCCACCCCGGGGATTGCGCGTAAAAAACTGAAAAGTGTTCGCACCGATGGACAGCGCTGTTTCTCCCATGTTATAAAATCCTTTTGACGCCGACAAATGACAGCCTATATAAAACATATGATTACCTCCTTTGAATCACATATATTTTACCCCAAAGTAAATGAAAAAGCAATATAAGATGGATTTGTTTTAAAATATATTGACAAAATTTTGGTTTTGATTAGAAATGGATGAAATAAAAGAGTTAATGATGATATTTATAAAATATAGCAGCCTTTTAAA
>CATJNN010000282.1 GCA_949742185.1 uncultured Clostridia bacterium
ATTCAGGGTTCGATGCGCCGAATTATTTTCATTAACCTGCGTTTGCGGAGCAAACAGCAAAAATAATTCAGGGTTCGATACCCTGAATTATTTTCATTGCTTTTTATTCGTTTGTCACATGAACTGTCGTATACATTGGAATCAATGAAATAAGCCAGTTCATTTTATCGGGTCGTATGCGAACGCATCCATGGGAAAGCTTTTTGCGTACCGCAGCGTTATAGTTTGTGCCGTCGTATTTCAAAAGTGTCGAATGGATAGCGTATCCGCCGTTAAAACGCATAACAGGTCCAACATAAAAATCCGGATATGTCCAGCGAGGAATTTTCTCATAATATCTGTATGTGCCTACGCAGGTCGGCGTAGCGTCTGTGCCGATAGTACAGGGAATTGACTCCATTAGTTTCCAAAGCCCGTTTTTTCGTTCAAACACATTAACCTCAAAATTTGCCTTTGAAATCCATATAAGGTAATTTGTCTGGCTTGTAAGTCCGGCGTCTCGTACATACTGTTCTTTTTTTGAAAGGTTTGAAAGACTTATGTATTTCTGCACGTCGCGCGAACCGGAAAGCATAACGTCCATATAGTCGTAATGGTCGTACACTGACAGAGGGCAGTCGAACGCTTCGGCAAGCAGCCGGAGCGGCACATACGCGTCGTCATCCAGCCATATAGTCGGCACAGGCGTGTACCAGTCGCCGCCGAAAAGCGTTGTGTACGTTGAGCCTATATTAAACAAAATATCCTTTGTCCCTACTGCAACGCGCACACTATTATATGTATAATCAAGCTTAACGTCATCAATTCCGAGAAGCGGCGCGGTTTTAAGAACCGGAACCATAAGCGTGCAGTTAATCACGCGTGATTTGACGGGCTTATATACGCCGTCTATATACATATTCACCCGCTTTTCAAGGTCTGCGCCCGCAGTCATGAGAAAGTGATTTCCGATTACGGCATTGCTGTTTTCATCAGCGTAGTAATAAGTGCTGAAATCCAGCGTTTCGCCTATATAAATTGTATTATCATAATATGTAATTGATTTCATTCCATATGCAAGTTTCAGTCGAAATGTTTTTCCAAGCGTATATTCCGGGACACGGAAAGTCAGCGTGAAACTTGTTATCGTGTTGTTAATTGTCTGAGATGTGTAGTCGAGAAGAGTGCCGTTCGTATCGTACAGTTCAAAATATGCCGTTGACGGAAGCGCGTCTGTCGGGTTCATCGTAAAATCAATTATAACTGTTGACGCCGTAGGAGCAGAGATAGGCGCGGCGGTCGGAATGTTTTCAGCTTTCGGCGCCAACGGAGCCGCTGTTGTTTCCGGAGCCGACACGGCATTCGATGTTTCTTCTGCCGATGCATATAACCCGTAGCAGCTAAGAACAACGTTTAGGCATAATAAAAATATCAGTCCCTTAAATTTTATCATTATAAAATCTCCTTTTTCAAATAAAAATGCCAGATTAATATCAGATAGCTGCTTATTAATATTTTAGCATTCTTTTGTAACGGAAAATATAGAGATTAACGATTGATTTTACACAGTAAATATGGATAATCTAATTTTTTCCGAAAACGGTTCTTTATTCATACAAGACCTATTTTATCATGTTTTATATATTAAGTCAATTATATTCATAGGACAAGTCCCCCCTATAAGCGTTGTTTTCAGACATCTCCCGCAAAAATACGACGTAAATTTAGTAGCATTTGTTGATTTATCATATAGTTCAAATACGTCTTATTTAATATTAGCGATGGTGTTTTTATACATTATTTAAAAAATTTTTTTCTGCCGTATTAATTTTTATGTGCAGGAAATGATAAAAACAGAAAGGACTGATGTATATGAAAATGACGTTTCGCTGGTATGGCGCGGACGATCCGGTAACTCTTGAACAAATACGGCAGATTCCGGGAATGACGGGAGTGGTCTCGGCAATATATGATGTTCCTGTAGGCGAGGTGTGGGAATATGACAAAATACAAAAACTTGTTGACGAGGTGAAAAACGCGGGATTAGAGCTAAAAGTGATTGAAAGTGTGCCGATGCATGAGGATATTAAGCTTGGAACTGGAGACCGTGATAAATACATTGAAGCATACTGCAAAACGCTCGAGAATCTTTCGCGCGCCGGAATTGAAGTGGTGTGCTATAACTTCATGCCTGTATTTGACTGGACGCGTTCATCCCTTGACCATGTTCTCCCCGACGGCTCAACCGCGCTCATATATGAACAAAGCGTGATTGAAAAAGCCGACCCGTCGTCCGAAGATTTATCTCTTCCGGGATGGGATTCAAGTTACACGCGCGGTGAATTAATGTCGCTTCTTGAGCAATATAAAAATATTACCGAAGAGGATTTGTGGGCAAATCTTGAATATTTCTTAAAACAAGTTATAAAAACTGCTGAAGAAGTTAAAGTAAAGATGGCAATCCATCCCGACGACCCGCCGTGGAGTGTGTTTGGACTGCCAAGGATTATAACGGGAAAGGCTAATATCAAAAGATTTTTATCCTTGTATGACAGTGTGTATAACGGACTGACTCTTTGCAGCGGTTCGCTCGGCGCAAATCCTCAAAATGATATTGAAGAACTTGTCCGAGAATTTGGCAATCGCATACATTTTGCGCATATGCGGAACATTAAATTAATATCAGATAAATCTTTTGAAGAATCGGCGCATTATTCGCCATGCGGCTCGCTTGATATGGTTAAAATTCTTAAAGCTTACTATAATTCTGGTTTTGACGGCTATATGCGACCTGACCACGGCCGAATGATATGGGGAGAAAACGGACGAGCAGGCTACGGGCTTTACGACCGTGCGCTCGGTTCACAGTATCTAATCGGAATCTGGGAGACGTTAGAAAAAACAGGAGGGAAACAGCAATGAAGTTACCATTTAAAATAAATCTGGAAAATAAGTGCGCCGTTGTAACAGGCGGCGGGGGAGTAATATGCGCCGCGCTTGCCGAAGCGTTGGCAGAATGCGGAGCGTCGGTTGCGATTTTGGATTTAAGTAAAGAAGCGGCGGACAGAGAAGCCGAGAAAATCACTGCGGCAGGCGGCGTTGCCAAAGGCTACAGCGCGGATGTGCTTAATATGGAAGCTCTGAAAGGGGCGTATGAGCAAATAAAAGCTGATTTCGGCGAATGCAGTCTGCTTATAAACGGTGCAGGCGGGAACCATCCAAAAGGAACGACAACAAAGGAATATTTTGATACAAAGGATGGGAAAGACGTAATCACATTTTTTGATCTTGACGCAGAAGGAGTTAACTTTGTGTTTCGTTTGAATTTTCTCGGAACGCTTTTGCCGACGCAGGTTTTCGCGCGCGATATGGCAATGA
Organism: uncultured Clostridia bacterium; assembly: GCA_949742185.1. Lineage (GTDB taxonomy): Bacteria > Bacillota > Clostridia > UBA1381 > UBA1381 > CATJNN01. The sequence goes on from CATJNN010000282.1 coordinate 3,358, forward strand.
AAGGCGAGGGAAATATTATAAATATTTCCTCGATGAACGCATTTCGTCCGCTAACTAAAATCCCCGCGTACAGCGGCGCAAAAGCGGCTGTGTCTAATTTTACACAGTGGCTTGCGGTGCACTTCGCCAAATGCGGCGTGCGCGTTAACGCCATGGCTCCCGGTTTTTTTGTGACTGCGCAGAATAAATCGCTTTTATTCGACGAGCACGGCGCTCCTACGCCGCGCACAAAAAAAATTCTTTCCGCAACGCCGATGGAGCGTTTCGGAGAGACGGACGAGCTTATCGGAACGCTTTTATATCTTGCGGACGACAATGCGTCGGGTTTTGTGAGCGGAGTTGTAATTCCGATTGACGGAGCGTTTTCTGCATATAGCGGCGTATAATAAATAATGTTAAAAAACATGGTTAATAAAAACGACAAGATAAAATCTTGTCGTTTTTATTTCATGCGTTATGGAACAACGGCAAAAATAATTTGGGGTTCGATGTTCCGGATTATTTTCATTATTTAACAGCCGGACAGCCGTATTATTTTACACATGCATACGCTTCTCCAAAATCCCGTTCATCTTAACGGCTGTCGGCTGCCGTATATTTGCGGTTTTATAAAAACCTGTAAATATACGTTTTGCACCTATATAAGTGCAAATATAGCATATCATAATGGTAAAATAAAGTCAAGTTTTTGCACCTATTTAAGAACATTTTTGCGAGGTGTGTTATGAATTCATCATATGAGAAAAGACTGGGGGAAAACATTCGCAGACTGCGAAAGAATCAGAGTATGACCCAAGAAGAGCTATCTGCGAAGCTTCAGCTTCGCGGCTGCGATATGACACGCAGCGCGCTTGCTAAAATAGAGGTGGGACAGCGTCATATCTATGCGGAAGAAATAAAGCTTATAAAAGAAATTTTAAATATTTCTTTTGGCGAGCTTTTAGACGTATAATTAAAAATTCTGAGTTTTGTGGTTTTGAAAATGTGTCATACATCAATGTCTGTAAGCGCGTCTGCAATAGACGCGAACTCGTTAAGTCCAAGAGTTTCTCCGCGCACAGACGGCGAAATCCCCGCGTTTTCCAAAAGCTCTGAAAGACGTTCTTTTGGCAGCGGAAACGCGTGCGCCAAACAGTTCAAAAGTGTTTTTCTGCGCTGGGCAAACGCCGCCTTAACAACACGGAAAAACATTTTTCCGTCTTTAACATCAACATTTGGCTTATCGCACATGTGAAGCTTAACAACGGCTGAGTCAACTTTTGGCGGAGGCATAAACGAACCCGCGCTCACCTGAGTAACAATGGATGGAACCGTATAATACCGACACATAACAGTCAGAGCTCCGTATGCTTTTGTGCCAGGCTCGGCGCATATTCGGTCGGCAACTTCTTTTTGAACCATAACTACGATATTTTTAAGCGGCAAACTGCTTTCTATAAGTTTTGTTAAAATAGGAGTTGTTATATAATATGGAAGATTTGCAGCCACACTGATTTTTTCGTTCCCGAATTCTTTCGTAATAAGATTATTAAGGTTCAGTTTCATAACGTCGCCGTGAATTATCTTCACATTTTCATATTCTCCAACAGTGTATTCAAGAACTTTCAGAAGCCGCTCGTCAAGCTCTATAGACACAACCTTTTTTCCGGTTTTTGCAAGCGCCTGTGTCAGCACGCCGAATCCGGGACCTATTTCAAGCGCTCCATCGGTTATCTCTGTAGCCCGCGCAATTTCTTCCGGTACCGACGGGTCTGTGAGAAAATTCTGACCAAGTCCTTTGCTAAATCGAAAATCAAAATGTGCGGCTATTTCTTTTATGTTTTTGACAGATGTTAAATCCATATCGTTTCCTCATTATTATTTTATCTTTTTTATAAGTGTAACACTAAATAAAAAATTTGTCTATAGCTTTTAAAAAAGAGAATGGTTTATGACGGATTTAAAAATTTTGTTGCAAAAGACATTGTTTTTTGGTCATAATTTCAATAATTTCGCAAAAATATAAAAAATAA
>CATJNN010000283.1 GCA_949742185.1 uncultured Clostridia bacterium
ACCTGCGAAATAAAGCGTGTATATAATTTGACGGTTGATGAAGATAACAGTTATATAGCTGACGATGTGGTGGTGCATAACTGTCAGGATTTATCACTCGCCGGAAAGCGCAGCGGTCTTGATGGGGCAAAATCCTCGATGTTTTTTGAGGCAATCAGAGTAATAAAGGAAATGAGGGAGGCTACAAATGGAGAATATCCGAGATGGATTGTGTGGGAGAACGTGCCGGGAGCATTGTCAAGCTCTAAAGGACAGGATTTTAGGACAGTCCTTGAAGAAATCTGCAAAATTAAAGACGAAACCGTACATATTCCTATGCCTGAAAAGAAGTGGAGCGGAGCAGGAGAAATCGTGGGAGATGATTATTCCGCTGCCTACCGAATACTCAACGCGCAGTTTTTCGGAGTCCCTCAAAGACGCAGACGTATCTTTCTTGTCGCAGATTTTAGAGGACAATCCGCCGGAAAAATATTATTTGAGTCAGAAAGCTTGTTTAGGGATTTTACGCAGGAGCGAGGCTCGTGGCAAAGAGCTGCCGCCAATGCTGAAACAGGCATTAGAGAGACAGGCTATGGATTTGATGGTTACAACGGAAGCGTAGACAATAATGCTGCGACTTTGGGTGTAAACTGTGGAATGTCAACAGGTCGAAACGGTGCTGTGGTTCTTAACGACCAAGGCGGACAGCGTATGGATGTAACGGAGGAAATGACGTCTACGCTTAGAGCGCAGGCACATCATCCGCCGTGTGTCTTGGAATCGGCAGGGTTTTGTACTGAGCATTCCGCAAAAGCGAGAGGTATCGGTTATGAAATTGAAACCTCGCCCACATTACGGCAGGGCACAGTTCCGGCTGCACTTGCTGTTGAAAATCACCCTAACGACAGCCGAATAAAAATTGATGAAAGCGGTACAATTCAGACTTTAACGGGTAGAGCCGGGACAGGCGGAGGCAATGTACCGATGGTGATGTCAGAACGGCTGCAGGCTATGCCTGTAAGCGAAAATGTGGGACAGTGTTTGCTTGGCAGTGATTTTAAGGGAGTACAGTGTGTATTTGAAAATCACTCTCAGGATACCAGATATACGGGACCGCTTGATGTGGCGCAGACTGTTTCCGCCACATACGGAAAGGGCGGAAACAATCAGCCTTTTGTTGTTTCGGAGAATGAGCCGAAAACAATGAAAATCCGCTCCGGCTGCGAAGGCGGAGGTAAGGGCGCGCTTATACAGGATAATCAAAGCGCAACTCTCGGCTGTAATAACGACCAGACAGTATTTGTACCATTCTGCAAGGGTACACGCCCACATTCCAAAACAGAAGGTCAGAATTGGAAGGAAACAGAAACGTCAAACACACTGAATACATTTGATGTCGGCGAAAACCGATGTAATGAATTAGCGGTCAAAGCATACTGTATATGCTCAAAAGACAGCAATTCGATGAAATCAGATAATCCACACAGCGGAATATATGAGGCTGATACAGCAAGAACGCTTGACGCCAACGGAGGGAATCCCGGCTGTAATCAGGGCGGAATGGCTGTTGTGTGCGTAGACCAAGGCGGGGGAAAATCAAGCTGTGGTATCTCCATTGATAAGGCTCCTACTTTAGCGTGTACACACGGTGGTGAACCGGTGGTCTGCATTCAAGGTTCTATGATTGGACGCAGGGAAGAGAACGGTCCTAATGGTGATGGGATAAATGAGGAGATTTCATTTACATTGAATACCGTTGACCGTCACGCTGTGTATGCGCTTGACCGTGCGTCATACAATCAAGGTAAGAATGCGCAGTTTGATATTTCAATTACTGATGACGGAACAGCTCAGACGGTTGTTGCCAAAGGTCCGGGTGCGGTCGCATCGTTTTATCCTCAAATGAAAGCGGAAAGTCAGTGTTTCCGTGATGACGATATTTCAAATACACTTGTAAACGGAACTAATCCCGGCTATCAGAACGGAATTGTTGAACCTATATATACGGTACGGAGGTTGACGCCGCTTGAATGCTGCCGATTGCAGGGCTTTCCTGATTATTGGTGTGATAGCTTGGAAACAGAAAATCCTACTGAGGAAGAAATATCACAGTGGACGGAGATTTTTGAAACGCATCGAAAAGCGCTCGGTAAATCCTCAAAGCCGAAAAGCGAGAAGCAGATTATAAAATGGCTTAAAAATCCGTACTCAGATTCTGCTATGTACGCAATGTGGGGAAATGCGATAGCCGTTCCCTGCGTGTTCTATGTATTGAACGGTATTGCCCATTGTGCCGAATAGCTGTAATACTCACAAATTCCAAAGCGAATTATTGTGTAATGTACATACTTGATATATCTCCTGTATGACGGTAATATGTGCTTACAATAAAACAAAGGAGGATTACCGTAATGGAAATCAAGTATAATCTGACAGGAGCGGACAGAAAGGCTCTTGTCAAAGCAGTAAGCGACATAGTCGGAGAGCCGTCAAAGTATCTCGGCGCACCGAGCTTTGCCTATCAAATCGGTGATTGGTACACAATTACAAGGGACGGAACGCTTGCGGTTTTAGACCAAGCAGACAGCGAGCAGGTCGAGCGTTTATTCGAAAATTTATATGGACGCGGATTTGAGGCGGAGAATAACGCAGGGCTTGTTATTACAGGAACGGACAGCGAGGACGAGGACTTTGAAAGCAAGACGGTCGGATATTCAATCGGACTGCCAATTGTCAAATTGTCAGATAAACCTTGCAACGATAAAATCATTGCAAACCTCAAGGCAATTATTGAAAGCAAAATGACACTGTTTCAAAAAGCTGTCGGTACAGATAAGGAACTAAAAGTTGAATGGGATAGAGATACAATATGGTTTGATTGGTTTGACGAGATGCAGGATGCTGAAAAGGCTGAGTATTACTTTATGTTTTTTAAAGCACTTTACCAAATGGCTGAAAAAGCCGTGAGGGTAACGGCAAAGGAAAAGCCTATCGAAAATGAAAAATTTGCAATGCGAACATTCTTGAACCGCATCGGCTTGTCGGGAAAGGAATATAAACCGCTCCGAAAGGAACTTATGAAAAACCTAAGTGGCGACGGAGCTTTCCGCTACGGCAGACCGGATAAAATAAATACTGACGGTGGTGAGCAAAAATGAATTTGAAAGACCTTATAGCATCACTTCAGCGCTTATACGAGATTTATGGAGATATAAAGTGTGTGCTGCTTGACAGCGATGGAAATATAAACCCGCTTGAAGTTCAGCCGGATGTTAAGTATGAACAGTGTGATGAGTTATTTGATTTCTATGATGAAAGGCTCAGTCTCAAGGATTTATCAGAAGCGGTACTCGTTATAAATCCATAACTGTAATATACACAATTTATAGTGTACATCATTGTGTAGTAATCGTATTGATATAACCTCCGTATGACGGTAATATGTGTACAACAAAAGGGCAAAGCCCAAAAAAACGGAGGAAGTACAATGAACGAAAAAACAAGAATTCAGATTGAGGCAATGAAAAAGCAGACCATCGGAGTTGAGGTTGAGATGAACAACATCAGCCGTGAGAAAGCGGCGACAATTGCAGCCAACTTTTTCGGAACAGAACGCTGCAGCGATACACACAGCAGAAACGGTTACTGCACTTGGTCAGCTTGGGACGCGCAGGGCAGGGAGTGGAAATTCCAAAGGGACGTCAGCATTTCGGGACCCGATGATAAAAAATGCGAAATGGTTACACCGATTCTAAACTACGATGACATTCCCTTATTGCAGGAGCTTATAAGACGGCTTAGAAAAGCAAAAGCCAAGAGCGATGCAACCCGCGGCTGCGGAGTACATATTCACATCGGTGCAAACGGACACACGGCGCAGACGCTCAGAAATCTTGCAAACATTATGGCAAGCCACGAAAGCCTTATAGCAAACGCATTAAATATTTCACAGAGCAGAATAAACAATTATTGCAGCACAGTAGACCCGACATTCCTTGAGAACCTCAACCGCAGAAAGCCAAGAACGATGTCGGCATTAGCAGACATTTGGTACACATCACACGGCGAAAATTATAATAGGAACTACCATTACAACAACAGCCGATACCATATGCTAAACCTACACGCAACTTTTACAAAAGGGACGGTTGAATTCAGGCTTTTCCAATTCGATGCACCGGCAAACGGAAAGCTTAACGGCTTACACGCAGGGCAATTAAAAAGCTACATTCAGCTTTGCTTGGCGCTCAGCCAAATGGCA
>CATJNN010000284.1 GCA_949742185.1 uncultured Clostridia bacterium
AGCGTTCAGTATTGGAAGATGGAAAAATAATAATATTAACGGAACTAAATATGGGCATCTAACCCCCATTTAGTTTTGCTGCCGCTCTGCAATGCACTTAATGAAATTAAATAGCGGGGATTTGAACTCCGATTTAGCTTTGCTGTTTGCTCTGCAAACACACTTAATAAAAACACCTCAGAGCATTGAATCCCTATTTTATTTTTGTTGTTTGTCTTCCAAACACATTAAAAAACAAGGCGTTTACCGTTTTAAACGGTAAACGCCTTGTTTTTGTTTAAGACGCAAAAGGCCGGATTAACCCAGCCTTTACTAATCTTAGTTGCTTTGCTTGCTTTCTACCGACTTAATGGCGTCTCTTTCCATTTTAAGATAGCCCTTTTTCTCTGCGTCGCCAACCACGCCTGTTTCAATATAAACATACTGGTCTTTAATTTTAACAATTTTCCCCGCAATTCCTCCGATAGTAACAACACTATCTCCCACTTTAGCCGCGTTTACCATTTCTTTAATCTGCTTCTCGCGCTTTTTCTGCGGACGAATCATAATAAAATACAGCAATACTATAACAAGCACCATCATCAATATAGACATAATAGCCGACGAACCGCCTCCCGGCACTGCTGCGTTTGCGCCTGTTGCCGCTGTTTCTTCTGCGAATGCAATAATTCCCATAGCTGTTATCCTCCGATTTTTAATATTTTAACGTACCAGAGTATTATATCCTCAGCAGGAGAAATTTGCAAGCCTTTTGATTTGATACAGACAAAATTTACAAACTGTTAATATTTACAAATTAAAGTCCGTATCGTTTAATTCCCTTTGCAAGAGCGACAAGCTTTTCGCCTTGAGCCAAGGTTTTCGCATGTTCAGTTAAAAAAGCGGCTGAGAGCTCAGACGCGTCGCGTTCAAGCGCGTATTCTTCAATCAGCGGATGCGAACGGTCTGCTGAAGTAAGATATACTTCTAAATAATATACCCCTTCAAGCTCATACAAACCGCCGCCGCTGAGGGCGTCGGCTCGTACACGCCCTAAAAGAGAGCGCACATCGTCAAAAGATTCAAACGCATAAACAGACACGCTTTTTTTCGGCTGACGAGCTACTGCCTTAATATTTTTAATCTGTTTGCGCGATAAATGCTTCCCTGTATTATTCCTTGCAAGCTTAGTCACTGTGAGCATAATTGATTCGCCGCCCGCCTGAGCCGCTTCTATTATAATCTGCCCGTTATTCGGATTAAAGCCTGTTTCAGACTGTATTTTATCCATAATTTCAAACAAAAAAGTATGCAGCGCGGGTGAATTTGGTCTGAGCGACTCCATATCCATATCAAAAGTCATAAGGTCTACCGCGGTTATAAGCACCTGAACCTTATTGAAGTCAATCTTTCTTATTTGCATTGCCGCCACCTCCGTTGCAATTCATTTTTTAACCTATTATCATTATACTATACAAATTCATATTTGGGAATATATTTTTGCAAATATTATTCTGTAAACTTGTAGTAAAAACTCCAAAAGCAATAAAACTGCATGTATATTATACAAAAAAACGGAAAAACTGTATTTATAAATACCATAGGAGGAATAAAAAATGAAAAAAACAAAAAACCTCAGCAATGCAAGGTTTTACATAGCGCTTTGCTGCTGTGTACTTGTTATTGCAATCGTTGGCTACGCCGGCAGAATGGCGAATAAAAGAAACAATTCCGAGCAGAAGGTTTCAGAAGTGGTGGAAGTGGAGGATACAACGCCTCCGACGCTTGCTCCCGCGCCGACAGCGCTGCCGAAAACGACTCCTGCAGCCGCTCCTACCAAGGCTCCGGCAGCTGCGAAAACAACATCAAAGAATGTAGAAGCTGAGGACAGCGCTCCAAAAGAAAAAGCCGCGGCAGACAAACCGACATTTTCCGCTCCTGTGAGCGGCGCAAATGCCGAGGGTTTTTCGGATGGAAAACTGATTTATAACAGCGCGCTTTCAGACTGGCGCACGCACGACGGCGTGGACATAAGCTGCGACGCGCTTTCAGAGGTTCGCGCTGCAGCAGCGGGTTCAATCGCTCAGCTTTATTCTGACGCGCGCGGCGAATGCGTTGTTATTGACCACAAAAACGGATATACAACAGTATATGCGGGACTTTCCGGCACAGACGCTCTGACTCTTGGGCAGGAGGTCACAGCAGACAGTGTAATAGGCAAGACGGCAGAAAAAGCAACCGGAGAAAATGTGACTATACCGCACGTTCATTTTGAGATACTGCACGACGGAGAAAATGTAAATCCTATGGATTTCATTCAGCTGTCATAATAAAAATAATTCAGGGCTTAATGCCCTGAATTATTTTTATTATCTTTAATTGATGGTTTATTCCTTAATCATAACGCGCTCTATATTTATGGTCTTTCCGTTTTGCTCATCAATTTCAAAAACACAACCGCACAGGCAGTTCATGCCTACGCCCAAATCAAATTTTTGCGGCATGCCGGTGACGAACTTGTTAAGAACGGCCGTTTTATCACGTCCTAAAATGGAGTTTAACGAGCCGGTCATGCCTAAATCCGAAATATATCCCGTACCCTTCGGGAGAATCTGCTCGTCGGCCGTCTGGACATGAGTGTGCGTGCCGAACACCGCGCTCGCGCGTCCGTCGAGATACCAGCCCATAGCGATTTTCTCGCTCGTAGCTTCAGCATGAAAGTCAACAAAAGTCACCGTTGTGTTGAGCTTTTCTATTTCACGGTCAACCGCGCGGAAGGGAGAATCGCATGGCGGCAGAAAGGTTTGTCCTATTATATTAATAATTCCTATAGATTTGCCGTTTTTCGAGATGACCGAGCTTCCCTTTCCCGGACAAGCCGTATCAAAATTAGCGGGACGTATAACGTTATTTTCTTTTTCAAGAATTGCCGCAATTTCCTTTGTACCCCATGTGTGATTGCCCATTGTAAAAGCGTCGATTCCATAACTGCAAAGCTCGTCGTATGCTCTGCGGTTCATACCGTTGCCGTGCGAGGCATTTTCGGCATTTGCAATCACAAAATCTATTTCTTTCTGATAAACAAGCTCGTCAAGATAACCCTGTACCATGCCTCGTCCATAGCTTGCCACAATATCGCCTATACAAAAAATTTTCATAGTAAATAACCGCTTTCTTTATAAAATAATCAAGTAATATTAAAAACATTTAGTTACCCGCCACAGGAAATAAAAATCAACCGCCTGTTTCGTTAAATTATATGTTATTTTTTGCGGATTTGTCAATACCTATTCGCGTACATGGTAATCCCATAATTATTAAAGCAATCATGCTTGATATTTGTATGATTTTATACTATAATAAACTCATCATAATTTTGGAGGATGCACAATGCGGATAAGAAGAAAAAAACATTGTTCTGAAAGAATGGCGGACTGCGCCGGACTATGGGTTCGTCATCCGGAAAAGCTCAAAGGGGAATGGGCTGAGCTTTTCGGAAACAATAATCCTATACACATAGAAATAGGCTGCGGCAAGGGAAATTTTGTGACGGGTATGGCAAAGCTTAACGCCGATATAAATTATATAGCCATAGAGCGCGTTGAGGACGTTATTGTTACGGCCATGGAAAAAACCCGCAATATGGAGCTGGTCAACATAAAATTTGTGAGTCTCGACGCAAATATGCTGGAGGACTTTTTCTCTCCCGAAGAAATATCGCGCATTTATCTGAACTTCAGCGACCCATGGCCGAAAAGACGCCATGCCAAACGTCGTTTGACGCATAAAATATTTCTTGATAAATATAAGCGTTTGCTTAAAAACGGCGATAAGATTTGTTTTAAAACAGATAACCGTAATCTTTTTGAATTTTCGTTAAACTCGTTTGCGGAAGAAAACTTTAAGCTCAGCAATATATCGCTTGACTTGCACAACAGCGATTTTGAAGGGAATGTTATGACCGAATATGAAACGAAATTCTCCGACGCGGGAATGCCCATATATAGGCTTGAAGCATCGTACATCGGGTGGGAGGATAAAAAATAAAAATTTATCCAAAAGGCTTGACAGCTTTATTATTTTATGGTATATTAATGAAGTTCGATAGTCCGTAGACAGCAGGCAAAAAATAAGTCCTGCCGAGGATGTTATAGTGAAAACTATGGCTCTTTGCGTGTTTACGGCAAAGGGTCTTATTTTTTGCCGTCGTACCGGCACAAATAAGACGAATTCATTACAGGAGGTGACAATATGCCAAGTGAAAAGGTTTTAGAGCAAAAGAAACAGGCTGTGGTTGAAATTGCGGACGCTTTAAAAGCCGCTCAGGCAGGCGTGCTTGTAGACTACAGAGGTTTAACTGTTGAGGAGGATACGCAGCTTCGCAATAATCTGCGCGCGGCCAACGTTAAATACTTCGTTGCAAAAAATACTCTTATCCGTTTCGCGGCAAAGCAGGTTGGTCTGGATAATCTTGAGGAAGTGCTTTCAGGTCCGACAGCTCTCGCTGTTTCAGAAGAAGATCCTGTTGCTCCGGCAAAAATACTTTCTGATTTTGCGAAAGATCATGAGGTTCTTGAAATTAAATCCGGATTTATGGACGGCGCGGTTATGAGTCTTGACGAGATTAAGACGCTCGCAGCAACTCCGTCTAAGGAAACATTGATTGCGAAGATGATGGGAAGCTTGAATTCGCCTGTTTCGTCTCTCGTAAGATTGCTTAACACAATCGTTGAGGGCGGCGAAGAAATTTCTGACTTAATCGCAAAGAAAGCGGGTGAAGCAGCTCCGGCTGAAGAAGCAAAAGAAGAAAGCCCCGCTGAGGAAGTGAAAGAAGAAGCTGCTGCTGAAGAAACTGCAGAAGCTGCTCCGGCGGAAGAAGTTCCCGCTGAAGAAACAAAAGAAGAGACTCCCGCTGAGGAGGAAAAAGAGGACGCTCCTGCCGAGGACGCTCCCGCTGAATAATATTGAATAATAGGAGGATAAAGATATGGCAAACGTACAGGAAATTCTTGATTCTATCAAGGAATTAAAGTTATTAGAGGTTGCTGAACTCGTTAAAATGATGGAGGAAGAGTTCGGCGTTAGCGCGGCTGCTCCGGTTATGGTTGCAGGTGCGGCAGGCGACGCAGGCGCAGGCGCGGCTGAAAAGTCTGAATTCGACGTTGTTCTTGCTGACGCAGGCGCTTCAAAGCTCGGCGTTATCAAGGTTGTTAGAGAAATCACAGGTCTTGGTCTTAAAGAAGCAAAAGCTCTTGTTGACGAAGCTCCGAAGACGCTTAAAGAAGCTGTTGCCAAGGACGAAGCTGAAGGCATGAAGGCTAAGCTTGAAGAAGCAGGCGCAAAGGTAGAATTGAAATAATTATATGTCCAATCAGAACCGACTTTGCGGTCGGTTCTTTTCGGACTGCGTTTCCGGATATTTTAGTCCGCAGTTGACAGAAGGCTTTTTGTGCTGTATAATTAGATATATGGCAGAAGCGAGGTGACGGCATGATTATAAATGTATCGGAAATACTCAAAAATTACGGCGAAAAAATCGCTGTAGATGGTGTGATAGAACGTGAAAATGCTGAGTTTTTAGGTGAAAGGTTTGTGTTTATTAAACCATTAACTGTTAAAGGCATCATAATTAATAACGGCAAAACCTTAAAGCTTAACGCTGATGTGTCGGCGGTTGTTAAAACGCGGTGCGCAAGATGCGGCTGCGATATAGAGCTTCCCGTTGAGTTTTGTGCAGACGAAGCGTTCGGGCAGGGCGGCGCTGTGTCGGAAGATGAAGACATAACCTCTTTTGAGGGAAATGAAATTATTCCGGATGACATTATTTTAAATGCATTTTTTATGAACATACCAACAAAAAGTCTTTGTGACGAAAACTGCAAAGGGCTTTGTCTAATATGCGGAAAAAATCTGAACGACGGTGCATGCGGTTGCGAAGCCGAACAGGATATTGACCCGCGGTGGGCGGCTCTTGCTAAAATTAAAAACAACATGCCGGATGAATAATTCGGTTTTATACCACTATTAACGGAGGTGTATACGCATGGCAGTACCTAAAGGTAAAGTCTCGCGTTCAAGACGCGACAAAAGACGTGCTAACTGGAAACTGGCAATACCGGGCATGGTAGAGTGTCCGCAGTGTCATGAATACAAAATGCCGCACAAAGTCTGCAAGGCTTGCGGTTATTATAAAGGAAAAGAGGTCGTTGCGGTTAAGACAACCGAGGCGGCTGAGTGAAAATAATTCGGGGTTTGACGCCCCGAATTATTTTTGCCGTTATTTGACAACGCAATTAACAAAGAAACTGCCGGCGCCTTTCAGCGTCGGCAGTTTCTTTGTTTTTTACAATTTA
>CATJNN010000285.1 GCA_949742185.1 uncultured Clostridia bacterium
ATATTCAATTATACAATAGATGATGTATATAACGGCGTTTCTATAAAAACACTGCTTCATAGTCGGTATAGCATGTCAACGGCGCTCATAAGCAATCTAAAGAAATATGACGACGGTATTATGATTAATGGAAAACGTGTTAATGTGTTATATAAATTGAATAAAGGAGAGGTATTGACTCTTACAATGCACGATGGCGTTTCCGAAAGTATAACGCCTACGGACATACCTTTAGATATTATATATGAAGACGAGGATATAATGGTAATTAATAAACCTCCGCATATGCCGACACACCCGTCGGCAGGGAATTATGAAAATACTCTTGCAAACGGTGTTATAGCATGTTGGAAACAACGCGGAGAAACTGGAGTTTTTCGTGCGGTAAACCGTCTTGATAAAAACACGTCGGGAGTTATTGTAATTGCAAAAAATGCGTATACTCATGCCAGAATGTGTGATGAGCTGCGTAATAATTTAATGAAAAAGACTTATATTGCTATAGTATGCGGACATACTGATGAAAGCGGTACGGTAAACGCGCCTATAGGAAGATACAGAGAGGGGATAATAAAACGCTGTGTACGTTCAGACGGGCGTGCGGCAATAACTCATTATAAAACAATTATGCATATAGGGGGCCGCTACAGTTTGGTTAAAGTACAGCCTGAAACAGGAAGAACACATCAGATTCGCGTACATATGGCGCATATATCTCATCCGTTGGCAGGCGATTTTCTGTATGGCGTTGAAACTCATGAGGCTTCGCGTCAAATGCTGCATGCGTATGAGATTGGCTTTATTCATCCTGTAACCAATGAGCATATGAGTTTTTTATGTGATATTCCGCATGATATGAGACATTTTATTGACAAGAATTCTTAATTTATATATGTATTTATATTGAATTTTTATGCAATATATGTTATAATAATTTTAAATTTTAACAAAACATAGTTTAGCAGTAATAGACATAAATTATAGCTGGTCAGACATATGGAAGGAATAAATGGGAATGAAAAGGATTGGAATTCTCCCTAATATAGGCAAGGATGAAAACTTTATTTATACAAAGCAGCTTGTTACCGCTCTGTCAGATAACGTACAGATATATATGGAAAGTATCTATGCGGATTCAGGCGTTAATGCTTTTTATACGGATTCATTTTATCAAAAAATTGACGTTTTAATTGTTTTGGGCGGAGACGGTACAATTTTGCAGGCGGCTGAGCCGTGTGCGGAATATGGTATTCCTATATTGGGTATCAATCTTGGACGTGTTGGTTTTATGTCTGAAATTGAAACTAATGGAATCGATAGTGCAGTGAGTCATTTGATTAAAGGTGACTTTGTTATAGAAAAACGAATGATGCTTAAGGCAGAATGCTGTTCGGCAGAACATGAAACAAAAACATTTTACGCATTAAATGATATAGTGATATATAAACCGCCGGAAACGACACTTGTGTATTGTTCTATGTATGCGGATGGCGAAAAAGTGAATTCATACACAGCAGACGGAATGATTGTAGCAACGCCTACCGGCTCAACCGGATACTCATTATCGGCAGGGGGACCTGTTGTAGATCCGTGTACAGAGCTTTTTATAGCAACTCCGATATGCGCGCATCGCTTATCTGCGCGTTCAGCAGTATTGTCTGCTGATAAAGAACTTTTGTTAAAACTTGATAATCCGCTTAATAAGAATATTATTGTTTCGATAGATGGGAAAAGCAAGGCAAAGCTTAATTATGGAGACAAAATAGCTATAAAAAAATCTGAGTATATAACAGAAATTATAAAAATCGGGAAACAGTCTTTTTATGACACGCTTGTTCAAAAGCTTTCATAATGGAGTAATTATATGAAAAATAAACGTCAGGACAGAATTTTATCAATAATAAATAACCAAAGCATCTCAACGCAGGACGAGCTCATAGAAGCGCTTCGGGCAGATGGCATGAATGTTACACAGGCTACTGTGTCGCGCGATATAAAAAAATTGGGGCTGATTAAAATATCTGCAGGCAACGGCAGATACAAATACAGTGCGGCGCATCCTAATCCTGAGAAACATCTTGATATATTCTCGGATACCATAATTAAGATTTCTGCTGCGCTTCATACAATAGTTATAAGCACATATCCAGGAATGGCGCCAGCTGTTGCCGCTTCGCTTGATTCAAAAATCTCGGCTGAAATTTTAGGGTCAATCGCAGGAGACGACACTATTTTATTGATTTGTGAAGATGAGGTTGCGTCACAGGCATTAAAGCTTAAGCTTAATAAAATGCTGAAAGGATAACAGGGAAGGAATAAAAATGCTTACAAATTTATCAATAAAGAATATTGCTGTAATAAAATCGCTTGATTTGGAGGTTCCGTCCGGAATGTGTGTGCTGACAGGCGAGACTGGAGCCGGAAAATCTATTATAATTGATTCTATAAATATGATATTGGGGGCGCGTACAAATAAATCGCTTGTCCGCTATGGTGAGACGCGAGCAATTATTCAGGCAGTATTTGATGTTGATAATGATATAAAAAAAAGAATATCGGAAAATGGTATCGATGCCGAGGATAATCAGGTTATTATAACCCGCGAAATAACCTGCGAGGGGAAAAGTATATGCCGTATAAATGGAATTATGGTTTCAGCTTCGGTTCTTCGTGAATTGAATTTGATTGATATTCATGGTCAGCATGATAATCAAGCTTTATTAACGCCGTCAAAACATATTATATTTCTGGACAAATTTGCACAGAATGAGACAGAATATAAACTGTATAAAGAGCAATACAATGAATATATAAACATAAAAAAAGAGATATCTGAGCTTAATATTGACGAACAGGAACGCATTCAGAAAATTGATTTGCTTAAATATCAGATTGCTGAAATAGAAAACGCGCATTTAATGGCAGGAGAAGAAGAATCGCTTGAAGAGCAAAGAGTTATATTAGAGAATGCAGAAAAAATTATGTCGGCGTTGGAGGAAGCATATCAAATTTTATATGATAGTGATAACGGTCGTTCGGCATACGATTCTGTTAGTGCGGCACAGAGAGAGCTTTCGTTTGTGAGTGCGTATGATAATACTCTTGCTCAAATAGAGAATCGTATTTCGGATGTCATGTATACGATAGACGATTGCGCTCATGAGGTTTATGATTTCATGAAAAATATTGATTATAATGAAGCTTCATTAAATGAGGTGGAAGAAAGATTGAGCACAATAGCAAAGCTTAAACGGAAATACGGAAATACCACAAGAGATATAATTGCTTTTTGTGAAAACGCAAAAAAACAGCTTAATAGTTTAAGTGACAGTAATGAACAACTTGAAACGCTTGAAGGGCTTCTCTCAGAAAAGGAAAGCTTATTATCTAAATACAGCGAAAAATTATATAATACGCGAAAAAAGGCAGGCGACAAGCTTAAACAAGACGTAGAGAATGCATTGTCTCAATTAGATATGCCTAATGTTAAATTTATGGTTTTAATTGAACATAGTAATAATTTCTCAGCTAACGGCAGCGATAATATTGAATTTATGATTTGTACAAATCCGGGAGAACCGATAAAGCCGCTGGTTCAGATTGCGTCGGGAGGAGAACTGTCGCGTATTATGCTTGCTATTAAATCTATTTTAGCAGATATAGACAGTGTAGACACGCTTATATTTGATGAGATTGATACAGGCGTATCAGGAAGCGCGGCTCAAAAAATTGCGCTTCATTTAATGAAAATTGCGCGCGGACGCCAGGTTATATGTATAAGCCATCTTCCTCAAATTGCGTCATATGCGAACCATCAGTTTCTTATAGAAAAACAGACTGATGACAAGTCAGTAAGTACATTTGTATACAAAGTCGAAGGGGGAGAACGTGAAAAGGAAATTGCGCGTATGATTGACGGCAATAACATTACTGAAACGTCAATACAACATTCGAGGCAAATGATGGGAGCAGCGGATAGACTGCGTGAAACGATATGGTAGTATAAAACGAGTCTTGTCTGATAATACTTGCAAATAAATGATGCCTGTGCTATAATAAAATCGTTTAATGAAGAAGACTTGAAAGACATTTTGCGGGCGCAAACAGACATTAATTATAAATATTTAATAAATGATATAAAATGATGTTGTAATTTATAATAAATATAAGGAGGTTA
>CATJNN010000286.1 GCA_949742185.1 uncultured Clostridia bacterium
AAAGAAAATATCGACGGCGGTTTAATCGGCGGCGCGTCGCTTAAAGCCCCGGATTTTGCGGCGATTGTTGCAGAGGGGAAATAATGAGTTTTTGAAAGGGTTTTTCTTAAAAACCCTTTCCCAATTTAGAGCGGCAGGGGCTATGCGGCGTCGCCTGTTCGTTTGATAAAAATTTGCTTGCGCATGCGCGCGGAAAGGGAAATTATTATGGCAAAATCACCTATAGCATTACTTATACTTGACGGCTACGGCTTAAACGACACTGTTAAGGGCAACGCGATAAGAGCGGCAAAGCAGCCTAATCTGGACAGCTATTTTGCGGATTATCCGCATACAATTATTTATGCCAGCGGCATGCCTGTAGGACTTCCGGACGGACAGATGGGCAATTCTGAGGTGGGGCATACGAATATCGGCGCAGGCCGAGTTGTGTATCAGGAGCTGACACGCATAACAAAAGCGATTGAGGAAGGCGCCATTGCGCAGAATGAGGCGATTTTGAATGCGGTTGAAAACTGCAAAAAGAATAAAAGCGCTCTTCATTTTCTCGGACTTTTGTCAAACGGCGGCGTGCATAGCCATATAGAGCATTTATTCGGGCTTTTGGAGCTTGCGAAAGCGCAGGGGCTTACAGACGTGTTTGTACATTGTATCATGGACGGGCGCGATGTGTCGCCGACGTCGGGCGTGGATTTTATAGCTCAGCTTCAGACGAAAATGGACGAGATTGGCGTTGGTAAAATTGCTACTGTGACGGGAAGATACTACGCTATGGACCGTGACAATAACTGGGATAGAGTTGTCAAGGCGTATACCGCTATGACTAAGGGCGGCGCGGTGACGACCGATGCACCGATTGCTATGATGAAAAAGTCATATGAGACGAAAGACGAGAACGGCGCGTTTATCACTGATGAGTTTATCGTTCCGTGTACTGTGACGGAGGACGGAAAGCCTGTCGGGCTGATTAAGGCTAATGATTCTGTTGTTTGCTTTAACTTCCGACCTGACCGCGCAAGAGAAATAACGCGTTCGTTTGTGGACGATGAATTTGCGGGATTTGAACGAGAAAAGCTCCCGCTTTACTATGTGTGCATGACGCAGTACGACGCGTCTATGCCGAATGTAGACGTTGCGTTCAGACCGCAGTCTCTTGAAAACACTTTCGGCGAATATATTTCCGGCAAGGGCTTGAAGCAGCTTCGCATTGCCGAGACTGAGAAATATGCGCATGTTACGTTTTTCTTTAACGGCGGGGTGGAAAAAGTTTATGACGGCGAGGACCGCAAGCTTATTCCGTCGCCTAAGGTTGCGACGTATGATATGCAGCCGGAAATGAGCGCGTATATTGTTGCGGATGAATGCGTTAAAGCGATTAACGAGGATAAATACGACTGCATTATTTTAAATTTTGCAAACTGCGATATGGTTGGTCACACGGGCGTGTTTGACGCGGCGAAAAAGGCGGTTGAGGCGGTTGACGAGTGCGTTGGCAAGGTTGTGAACGCGATACTGTCGAAAAACGGCAAGGTTATCATAACCGCCGACCACGGAAATGCCGATTGTATGCTTGACCCTGAGACAGATAAAGTGTTCACGGCGCACACGACAAATCCCGTTCCGCTTGTATTAATCGGAGCGGGCGACGTTGAATTAAATAGAGGAAAGCTTGCCGACATTGCGCCGACAATGCTGGAATTAATGGGGCTTGACAAGCCTGCGGAGATGACCGGCGAAAGCCTGATAAAAAAATAAAATATAAAATCCTCCGGTAAAAACTAAATGCCGGAGGATTTTATCTATAAACAACAATATATTAGACGCGGCTTTTGTTGTTAATTGTGTAAATTAACGAATATGCGCCCAAAAAACCGGAACTATTAAATCACACTTGAAAAAGCGTATGGAATATGATATAAATATAGTAACTGAGGATTGGAAGCTTAAGAGAAAGGTTGGTTGAAAATGACAGAACTTGCAGGAAGCAGCACGCCTATAGTCGGAAAGCTCAGCATAATAAGCATGAAGGGCTGCGAGGAAATCACGGCGCGTATAGACGCATATCTGAAAATGTTCCGTGAATATGAGGACGTAGACACATATGTCACTCATGTAAACTGCCCGCGTTTTGGAACGGGAGAGGGCAAATGCGTGGTGAGCGAAACTGTACGCGGGCACGACGTATATATCATATGCGATATGTTCAATCACGGAGTTACATATAAAATGTACGGATACGAGGAGCACATGAGTCCCGACGACCATTATCAGGACTTGAAGCGCATAATTGCCGCGCTGGGCGGAAAAGCGCGGCGTGTAACTGTTGTTATGCCTATGCTCTATGAGGGCAGACAGCACAGAAAGTCCTCGCGTGAATCTCTCGATTGCGCAATCGCGCTTCAGGAACTGACAAATATGGGAGTTGCAAATATAATCACGTTTGACGCTCACGACCCGCGTATACAAAACGCGATTCCCTTAAGCGGATTTGATAATGTACAGCCCACATATCAGATGATTAAAGCGCTTGTGAAAGCGGTGCCGGATATATCGTTTGATAAAAACGATACTGTTGTTATATCTCCTGACGAGGGCGGTATGTCCAGATGTATGTATTATTCGTCGGTTTTGAAGCTAGACCTTGGAATGTTCTATAAACGCCGCAATTATTCGGTTATAGTGGATGGAAAAAATCCGATTGAGGCGCATGAATATCTGGGACGCGATGTTTCGGGTAAGGACGTTATCATTGTGGACGATATGATATCAAGCGGCGAGTCGGTGCTTGATATAGCGGACAAGCTTAAGGCACAGGGCGCGAAGAGAATTTTTGTGTTTACAACATTCGGATTGTTCTGCAACGGGCTTGAGCTGTTTGATAATGCGTATAACGCGGGAAAGATTGACAAGGTGTTCACCACGAATCTTATATACAGAAATCCGGGGCTTGAAGGCCGCGAATGGTATTGGGAAGTTGATATGTCAAAATATATGTCGTTTTTAATTGATACGCTTAACCATGACGAAACAATAAGCCATTTGTTAGACCCTGTTACCCGTATCAATAACCTTATGGAGAAACGTATAAAGAAATAATATTTGGCGTATGAATATATATAAAACTGCGGGACGATTTTTCGTCCCGCAGTTTTTAGCTGTTATATTGTTTATATCTGTTATAAATAATATAAAGTCCCTTTAAAATCAAATCGTCGTCGCATATTATCTTACGTTTGCAGTGGGCGGCAATAAATCGTGCCAGACCGCCTGTTGCAAGCACGGTTGATTTTGCTCCGAGTTCGCTTTCCATGCGCTCTATCATGCCGTCCATCATAGCCGCCTGTGCGTACACAAGACCGCTTTGTATACATTCTGGAGTGCTGCGTCCTATAACTCGTTCGGGCGCGGCAAGCGCGACTTTCGGAAGCTGAGAGGTGCGCGCGGCAAGCGCGTCGTGCGAAATCATAATTCCCGGAACTATACTGCATCCGAGATATACGCCGTCCGCGTCTATAGCGGATATTGTCGTTGCCGTCCCCATATCGAAGATGATAAGCGGCGGCTTATATTCAGATAGAGCGGCTATTGCCGCCGTGCTTAAATCCTGACCGAGATTTTGACGGTTATTGGAGCTTAGTTTAAGTCCGGCGTCAATATCGTCTGCGGCGACTACAGCGCAATGCGCCAATAGATCCACAGCTTTGCGAAGTATGGTGGTTAAAGACGGCACAACCGACGACATAACGGAGCCGTTAAGCTTATGCGGCGACAGCCCGTGTAGTTCAAGAAATGAGCGAAACATGATTGCATATTCTGTTTCGGTTTTGCTGTCATCGGTTTTAAAGCGTCCGGTGAAAAGGATTTTGCCTCCGTCCATAACCCCGGCTAATATGTTTGTATTTCCTACGTCAAGCGCTAAAATCATATTGTAACTCCTTAGTTTGAAGTATTGTTCAGTCTACGGGTATTCCCGTGACAGAAATTTATTTTATGTATAAAAATATTAAATAATAGTTTTGATTAAATGTGTTGTGAGACAACAGCAAAAATCTAAAGGCGCTTGATGTGCCGGAGGATTTTCATTAACTGCGTTTGCGGAACAAACGGCAAAAATCCAAGGGCACTCGATGTGCCGGAGATTTTCATTAACTGCGTTTGCGGAGCAAACAGCAAAAA
>CATJNN010000287.1 GCA_949742185.1 uncultured Clostridia bacterium
TGAAGAAAAATCATAATCCATATTAATCGCCTAGCATTTAGCAAGACATTTCGGAACAATATCAAAGATTCCTGAAAAAGTGTTTTTTCCCACTCCAATATCCACAAAGTAAATAACTTTTCTGTTTAACGCTGAGCTTTTATAATTATCTCCGTATTTTTATTTGATGATTAATATGTAAACTCCTCGTTTTAATTCTTTGTTCAGTTTCTTTCATCCCAGTTTTTGCTAAAACTGAACCATCAAAATTTTTCAGACAATATTCAAAGTTTTGTCTGCCCTCATAAGCCGTTTCCTTTTCAATATAATAATATTTAAAAATCCGGAGAAGCAAAACGCTCTCCGGATTTTTGGATTTTTGCTATTAAGCAGAATATACGCTGCACTGCGTCTTATCTCTGCCTTTTCTTTCAAATTTAACCTTGCCGTCAACAAGCGCGAACAGCGTGTCGTCGCTGCCTTTGCCAACATTAACGCCCGGATGAATTTTTGTTCCTCTCTGTCTAACGAGAATATTTCCTGCGAGTACGAACTGACCGTCGCCGCGTTTCACACCCAGTCGTTTGGATTCGCTATCGCGCCCGTTTTTCGTACTACCCATACCTTTTTTATGAGCCATTAATATTCACCTCTGCTTTCTGCTTGGAAAATACGCAATTACGCGTTAATCTTTTCAATTACAACTTTAGTGAAGGGTTGTCTGTGACCCTTTTTGCGTCTGTAATTTTTCTTTCTCTTCATCTTGAACACATAAATCTTCTTAGCCCTGCCGTTTTTGACAACGTTAGCCGTAACAGTCGCTCCGTCTACCATCGGCGCGCCGAACGAAACATTGTCGCCGTCGGCTACTGCGAGAACCTTGTCAAATGTGACTGTATCGCCCTCAGCTGCGTCAAGCTTTTCAATAAACAGCGTATCTCCTTCAGATACCTTATACTGCTTACCGCCTGTTTCAATTACTGCATACATCTAAAACACCTCCTATTATTATGAAGTCACGCTCTTGCAGGCGCGCTGCGCGCTTACTGAAAAATCTGCCTACTCAATGCGGTTTACCGAAATATTATATCAGCTTTGCCGTTTTATGTCAAGTATTTTTTAGTCTTTTTTCATTATGTTAATCGCGCTTATAAACGCGTAAATTGACGAGGTGTTAATATTCTTGTCCACGCCCGCGCCCCAATAGATTTTATCTCCTCCGTTTTTAACGCCGATATAGCTCACCGCCTTAGACGAGGATGAACGCTCCAGCGCGTGCTCGTTATAAGACACAATTTCAAGCTGTCTGCCGGTGTATCCGCATACGCCCGCGCATATTGCGTCCAAAGGTCCCGTACCCTCGCCGTTTATGCAGGTCACGCCGCCGTCGGATTCAATATATGCCGTGATTCTGGTATTCTCGCCGTTCTGCTCACAATGATAAGAAACCAGTTTCACCGGAGCCGTAAGATTTACATAACTATCTTTAAACGCCTGATGTATTTCCTCCGGCTCAAGCACCGTATGCTTTTTGTCTGAAATATCTGTGATTATCTTGCTGAACTCCGCAAGCATAGATTTCGGAATAGTATATCCGAATTTTTTTTCCATCACATAGCTTACGCCGCCTTTGCCCGACTGACTGTTAATCTGAATAGGCTCGTATTCTCTGCCTATGTCTGAAGGGTCGATAGTAAGATACGGATTTTGCCAATATGTGCTTCCTTCGCTTTCAAATAAATCCATGCTTTTTTTAATCGCGTCCTGATGCGAGCCTGAAAAAGCGACATACGCCATTTCGCCCGCGTATGGATGACGGGGATGTATCGGGAGCTTGTTGAACTTCTCGTATTTTTCAATAACGTCGTCTATTTTCTCTAAATTAAGCTCAGGATCAATTCCCTGACAAAACATATTAAGAGCAATCGTAACAATATCTGCATTTCCTGTGCGTTCGCCGTTTCCAAATAAAGTACCTTCAATGCGGTCCGCACCCGCCAAAAGCGCAAGCTCGCTCGAAGCCACTCCTGTACCGCGGTCGTTATGAGCGTGAACACTTATTATTATGCTATCCCTGTATTTAAGATTTTTATGCATATATTCAATCTGGTCGGCATACACATTCGCTGTTGCAACCTCAATGGTTGACGGCAGATTAACTATGGTTTTACGCTCGGAAGTAGGTTCAAGCACGTCAAGCACCGCATTTGTTACTTCAACCGCATAATCCATTTCGGTGCAGGTAAAGCTTTCAGGCGAATATTCATAACGAATGTTTCCGTCAAGCTCGCTGTCAACCAGTCTTTTTACTAAAATCGCACCGTCGACTGCAAGCTGCTTAATTTCATCCTTGGATTTTCTGAACACCACCCTGCGCTGAAGCGTAGACGTGGAGTTATAAAGATGTACAATCGCGTTTTTTGCGCCGTGGAGCGCTTCAATCGTGCGCTTTATAATATGCTCGCGCGCCTGTGTTAAAACCTGAACAGACACGTCGTCCGGAATCAACTCCTCGTCAATAAGACGGCGGAGAAAATCAAATTCGGTTTGGCTTGCGGCGGGGAATCCAACTTCAATTTCTTTAAATCCAAGCTTAACGAGATATTGAAAAAACTCTACCTTTTCGTCAATCGTCATAGGCGAATAAAGAGCCTGATTTCCATCGCGCAAGTCTACGCTGCACCAAATCGGCGCATGAGTTGTCTCGTTATTTGGCCAGTCCCGCGACTGCAGAGGCACCGGATGGTATGCCTTTTTGTATTTTTGGTGATTCATAGTTATCTTCCTTTCTTTTTTTCATAACAGTGAATATAATTAAAAGCGTTAAGCCTTGTATTATTGGGGCTGCCCCCTCCACAAACGCAGTTAATGAAAATCTGTCGGGGCATCGAGCCCCTCCATCTTTTTGCTGTTTGCTTCGCAAACGCAGCTAATGAAAATCTGCGGAGCGCCGAGCACCTCCATCTTTTTGCTGTTCGCTTCGCAAACGCAGCTAATGAAAATCCGTGGAGCGCCGAGCCCTTCCGTATTTTACCGTTTGCACCGCAAGCACATTAATTAAAAATGACTGAACACGATACATTGTGTTCAGTCATATAATTTCACTGTCTCATCTATTGGAGCACGGGGAAATAAACTGACCACAATGTATGCCCAGCAAGACAAGAAGTAGGTTGTTATTCATGTTCTTTGAATACACAGCGGTCGCCTCCTTAGATTTATTGCTAATATTATATACAAAATCATTCTGTCTGTCAACACTTTTTAAAAATATTTATGCCCGAAAAGACGCGTTATTCGTCTGCCGCCGCGCATAGCGGATTCATAGTTTGTAAACTCTTCCAAAGCATAACCTTGACTTTGCCGCTTGAGTTAAATCCAGCAGGAGCAAGAAAGTTTTTGCCCTTTGAAAGATATCTGTCGGTCGCGTAGACGCTTATCAGTCTGTTGTCAGAGTCATAATCCGCGAATATTACCCCGTATATGCCGCCCTGAGGAACAGTTATGGTTGCCGCGCTGTTTTTATACTTTATGCTGTAGTCGTATTGCGGATTTAACGCGGGAATAACAACCGATACACTGCCGTATTGCGAGATATAAACTATTAAGCCGTTTTCCGTTTCGGAAGGCTCGATTCTTAAGTCCTCTGTCCATACCGAGGTATCTGTTAAAACAGGTATAACAGGATATTCTTTATGTTCACTGTTATTTTCACATGTGCGCACTGCCGTCCCCGGTACATAATCTGTCGGCTCGACGATAATACTCCACTCGCCCCAACTATGTCCTGTTGCGGCTATTACAGGAATTTCCGTAATCTCTGCTACGCCGTTTGCGTCCGAGAACATTTTATTGCAAGAGTCCCCGCCCTCGCATTTCCAATATTCTCCCGTGCCTGTTTCTGTACAGGTTGAGGCTACACGTATGTGTATGCGTTTCGATATACTGCTGTTCACGATTTGAACGCAAAACAGGTCTGCCCAAAGCCCCGTCCATTTCCCATACCGTGTCAAAATCCCAATTAGTGAAATTATTTTTATCGGCAAACTGCGCTGTTGTAAGAGAGACGGTGGTATCAGCGCCGCTCTCATCCTCAAAAAATACGCCTCTAGCATAAGTGCCTTCAAGATAAAAGCAATCTGTTACATCTTTGCCATTAACACTGCATCCTGTAATGCTCCCCAAAAATTCGCTTTCCCGAAAAAGAGAAGAATCCTCTTCAGTCATTTTTATTATATTGCCCGCATTATAACAATTTTCAATTATGCCATGTGACTCTGCCGCAATGCCTCCTACAACGCTATATTTCATATGCGTCACAGAGCCTTCAATACATAGATTTTTTATTGTTCCGTTATTGTACACAAAAAATCCGACAGGATGCTCTACATCAAATTCTTCAATGCTGTTATAGTAATATAAATTCGCTATCTTCTGCCCTGCTCCTTCGAATGTTCCCGCGAATGTGCCAATCGGCGTCCAGCTTTCTTTGCCCTCGCCGTACTTTTCCGACATATCAATGTCGGCGGTCAGCTTAACCGTTTTTCCCTTGTATGTATTACCTCTGTTCACATCATCTCGGAATTGTTCAAGCTCCGCAAGCGTAGATATTTCTATAATATCCGATGCCGTTTCTTCGGCAAATACCGTGAATGTGCAAAGTACACCCAATACAATACTTAATACTGCAAATAGTGAGACAATCTTTTGCATAGGCTAATATTCCTTTCATTTATGCATTAAAAAATGCGTGGTACAAATCCGCACCACGCATAAAAACGCGGCTTAGATTTCATGCTACCACACATCTAATCTCAATATTAAATCTTTTTTAATCATAAGGTTTTAATATATAAAGCCTGCATTTTTAACTAACATAGCCTTATAATTAAAAAAGTATTCAAAAAAATACTCAAAAAGGAATATTCCGTTTTGAAAATATAAAGATAAAATATTAAAATAGATATGTGGTATTTACATTATATCATATTTTTGTCGTTTTGCAAGTAATATCGTTGATAAATCTCAGCCGATATTAAAAGAAATATTGTTATAAAAAATCAGACAATCTCATATATATTGGACATGACAAAAAAACGCCGTCTAAGACTTCGCATATAAGGCGCATTATATAACGTCCCGCCAGCTCACGGCGGCGCGTTAAAAATTTTAAGTAACGATGTGAGCAGAAAGAATATGGAAATCTTTATGACATACCACGACATCACAGCAGAAGAAAGTCTTCGGCTTCTGGATACTGACGCACACGACGGTCTTACCGAAAAACAGGCCTACAAGCGGCTTGCCTCTTACGGCGCAAATAAGCTTGATGAAAAAAAGAAGCAAAGTCTTATTTCCCGATTTGCCGCGCAGTTTAAGGATTTTATGATTATTATTCTGCTATGCGCGGCAGCAGTGTCACTGATTACATCGATACTGGAAGGAAATGCGGATTTTGCCGACCCGATAATTATTCTTATCATAGTTATAGTCAACGCTCTTTTGGGCGTTATTCAGGAAGCAAAAGCAGAAAAATCGCTTGACGCGCTTTCCAAAATGAGCGCGCCCACAGCTCAGGTGCGGCGCGGCGGAAAGATTATAACAGTGCCGTCCGAACAAGTCGCAATGGGCGACATAGTAATTCTGCGCGCTGGCAACAGCGTTCCCGCAGACTGTCGGCTTATCTCCTCGTCTAACCTGCAGACTGACGAATCGTCCCTCACAGGCGAATCAATGCCTGCCGAAAAAAATCACGACGCGGTATGCCGTCGGGACGCCCTTATCGGCGACAGAAACAACATGGTATACGCGTCAACAGCAGTGACGGCGGGACGCGGCGAGGGTCTGGTTATCGCTGTCGGTATGGATACTGAAGTAGGTAAAATTGCAGGTCTTATTCTGTCGTCCGGCGAAAAACAAACGCCGCTTCAGAAAAAGCTTGCTCAGGTGGGAAAAATTCTCGGCGCAAGCGCGCTGGCTATATGCGCTGTGATTTTTATACTCGGTTTATGGAAAGGGCTTCCGACGTTCGATATGTTCATGACCTCCGTTAGTCTTGCAGTAGCCGCGATACCCGAGGGACTTCCCGCAATAGTTACTATCATGCTTGCCATCGGGGTTCAGCGCATGGTGCGGCGCGGCGCAATTATACGTCATCTTCCGTCAGTTGAAACACTCGGAAGCGCGTCTGTTATATGCACAGACAAAACAGGCACGCTCACCCAAAATAAGATGAAAGTAACACGTTTATCCGCCTCGGACGAAATTCTCGCGCTCCGACTTGCCGCGCTTTGCTGCGACGCTCAGGGCAGCAGTATAACCCCGCAGGCTAATCCTACAGAGAACGCGCTTATCGACGCGGCAGTATCGGGAGGAGTAAATAAAAAAGAACTTGATAAAAAATACCCGCGAATCGACGAGATTCCATTTGATTCCAAGCGTAAATGCATGACGACTATACATAAAAATATCAGCGGAATGCGTGCAGTGACAAAAGGCGCAGTTGACGTTTTGCTCAAAATGTGTACCCACTACTACGACAATGGAAAATCCGTTGTGCTCACACAGAAAAAGCGGGCGGAAATCCTTTCTGAAAACGACGCAATGGCCTCCGACGCACTGCGTGTAATCGGCATTGCATACCGCGAGGACACATTTATTAAAACCGCCGACGCTGAAAAAGGTCTCGTATATGTGGGAATGTTCGGAATGGTAGACCCGCCGCGTATTGAGGTTTTCGACGCGGTTAAAACCTGCAGGCGCGCAGGAATACGTCCCATTATGGTGACAGGAGACCATGCTGTAACCGCGGCGGCAATCGCAAGGGAAATAGGTATGATTGGCGAAAATGAACGCGCTGTTACAGGCGGCGAACTTGACTGCATGTCGCAGGACGAACTGGAAAACTGTATTGAAAAGCATAATGTATTTGCACGGGTAACGCCGGAGCATAAGCTTAGAATTGTTAACGCTTTTAAAAGCAAAGGTCATGTTGTCGCCATGACAGGCGATGGAGTTAACGACGCGCCCGCGCTTAAAAGCGCCGACATAGGTTGCAGCATGGGCGTTACAGGAACAGACGTCGCCAAAAGCGCGTCCGACATGATACTCACCGACGATAATTTTGCAACAATAGTCGAGGCTGTGCGCCAAGGACGAGGAATATTTGCAAATATAAAAAAAGCGGTACAGTTTTTGCTGTCAAGCAATATTGGAGAAATTCTTACTATATTTATAGGTCTGCTGTTTGGCTGGCCTCCTCCGCTTGCAGCAATACAGCTTTTATGGGTGAATCTTGTTACAGACTCGCTTCCGGCAATCGCGCTTGGACTTGACCCCGTAGACCGTTTTATTATGAACGACCCTCCGCGTCCGCCGAAAAAAAGCCTTTTTGCCGACGGACTGGGCATAACTATATTACTTGAGGGGGGAATGATTGGCGCGCTCGCTCTTCTGGCTTTTTCAATCGGCAGAAACATTTTCGACCTCGGCGCGGCTGTGCCGATAAACGGAAGAACCATGGCGTTTGCGGTACTTAGCATATCTCAGCTTATTCATGCGTTTAATATGCGCTCAGAAAAATCGCTGTTTTCAATCGGCGCGTTTTCAAATAAGTATCTTATTGGAGCGCTTATTGCCGGCGTAATTCTACAGGTATCGGTTATTATGCTGCCCCCGCTCGCGCCGCTGTTCGGCGTGCACCCGCTGTCGGGCGTGCAGTGGCTTATAGTTGCGGTTTTGTCTGTTATGCCGCTTTTAATTATCGAATTACAAAAAAGATTTTCAAAATGATGGGGTTTGATACATATAAAAAATCCGAGGATATTTTCCTCGGATTTTCTATTAACTTCACTTATAAATCAAGCCTCAAAAATGATTTATAGCTTAAAGCCCCGAATTATTTTTATTATTTGCGTTGCGAACGGTCCGCAAAAAATAATTAGAAGTTTGACGCCCCATGTTATTTTCATTAACTGCTTTGCGCAGCAACAGCAAAAATAATTCGGGGTTCGATACCCCGAATTATTTTCATTTTATCGTTTCAGTTTTATCACTTTTTATTTTTTTATTATCGGTTATATTATAGTTTCGTAAATTATCTATATAATCATCATCAAATAAAATATAATAACCTACGCAAATATGCACCCCATTTTTATCTGTTTTTATCACTGCATTTCCGGATTTATCATATTTTATTTTTTTTACTCCACATGGCAATTCAGCATGCATATTTTCGACAATGCCGCAAACATTATTAATTAGCCTCACAATATCGGAGTTTTTAAAAATTTTTTTCCTTCGTCTCTGTTCTTTTATTTTTGTTATTATAACAAAAATCCATACGGCAACGGTAATTATATACCATACCAATATTACTATCTCCACGCTATACCTCATACTATCAACCAATAAATTCAAATCAAACCTTTAATATTATAACATACATAAAATTAATTTGCAAGCATAAATAATTGTAAATATACATAACTATAATTACAAAACAATGCTATATTTATTTTAAAA
>CATJNN010000288.1 GCA_949742185.1 uncultured Clostridia bacterium
ATTCCCCGATTTGCCTTTGTTAACTGAAAATATGTTTATTTCTTTTCTATAGAATAGGCTTGCCGTATTGTTGTCTCAGAGGAGGTGTCAAACTCAACTGCCGCAGTATCTCCTACATTCATAGTAACAACGGCTTCGTTATCTGAAGCAGAGATAACATAATATATTTCACTGCCGGCTAATTTTATATAATAGTATGAGTTGCCGTTTTTAACGGCTGTGCGTATATCGTCAATCACCCCTTCGGCGTCACCCTGTACAACGGCGGGCTTTTCGGTAACATTATTTTGCAGAAGAAGCTGTTCGTAAGCGCGCTGACACTCCTGCACAGTTGAGCCTGTGGCCACAAGCTGATATTGCTGAACGTTAACCATAGCGTATAGCTTAACGAGCTGCGCGTTATCCTTCAGAGATATAAAATAAGTCGGCTGGTTGGCGACATTTAACAAAAGCGGGAAGGTGGCGCAGTAATTAAGGTGCTGTACAACACCCTGCGCAGAGTCCATGGCGGAATATTCAGTCGCACCGGCGCAAGGATAGTAGGTTGTTTGTTTTGTACGCTGGTTGGTGAGAATAAAGCCGACGTTCGACTGGTCTGAGCCAGCGGAGGTTACGCCTGTATACATATATACGTCGTCGCTTTGCGCAATATAATTATAACCTGAGGTTGTTCTGGTTACGCCCTTTTGACCAAACACAGAATTTAAAAAGCCATTGATATATGTTCCATAGTAATTATATTGTTGGACGATAAGGTCGGCAGGATAAACTCGGTCAACCCATGTCGGAACATCCTTATAATATTCGCTTTTGCCCGTGATTGCGTTAACCAAGACTGCGCCGTCCACATCGGCACCGCCGAACAGACCGACGCGTTTTACGATTCTTGGACATATCCAATACGGGACTTTATTTTCATCCACTTCAAAAGTTGGAGTAGAAAACATATATGTCGGGTAATTGAAGCGCAGATGTCTGTACAGATTTCTGCCGAAATGCTCAGACTGCGAATATTTCATGCCGTCTCCAAGACGCACAACGTCAACATTCTGTGTTGCCATGTCTATAATCAGATATGCCGGTACGCCCTTTGAACGATTGTTGAACCATTTTATAATATCGCCGTATATAAGCGGTGTAACGCGAACGGGGCGGTTGTTAAGATTTATTTGGCTGTAGTCGTCCGCAACTTCAAACTGGCTCACCATATCCGAAAGCTCTCCAAGCTTGCGGTCGCCCAGTCGCTGCGCCGAGTCTTTGTCAAGCATTGGTATCTGGTCAAAGGAAATTTCGTTGACTTCTTTAGCAAAATCGCCCTGCTGAACATTAATTAGTTTTTTATATGAGTTTGCGCGAAGAACCTGCCATGACGAGACAGATCCGACAGCGGCGGCAACTGCAATAACTACGGAAATAATAAGCGGTATTTTGCATTGTCTTTTAAGGAACTGCCAGTAATTACGCAAGTCTGAGCCGTATTTTGAACGCAGACCAGACGTGAACAGGGAGCATATCATATAGACTACGCATAGAAAAATTAAAAATGTATACAGTTCTCCCGACTGCACATTAAGCGCGGGAAGCTTTACATAAAACCACACTGCTCCAGCAGCAGCGGTTACTGCAAGGTTTATAAGCGTTCTAAGAATACTGTTACTGATTTTCATTATAATCCCCTTTTATCGTTTGTGTATTATTTTAGAAACTCACCGATAATATACCATTGTTCAATTAGTTTGTCAAGCGAATATGCCGCGTTTGCGGGGCTGGTTGAGGGTAGCTTTATAATTGCTCTGCCTGTTTGCGGGAAGCAATATTTATGATATAAGTCATATGCTTTAGTGCCGTTTGCAAAAACGGCGTGTATATCGGCTGTATTGAAGATACCGGAAAGGTCGTTTGTTATCACATTTTTTATAGAACTGTCCGATGACCCTTCCACTTCACAGCTTTGAATAACATCCCATACGGCAATATTATTTCGCAGAAGAAACGCCTTTTTTTCCTCGACGCTTGAGGGAAGCGTATCGTTTGTAACGGCTGCAAGAGTTTTCCAGAACCGGTTTTGAGGATGGGCATAGAAAAAACACGCCTCCCTTGATTTCACAGACGGAAAGGTTCCGAGAATTAATATTTTTGATTTTTCATTATAAACCGGTTTTACGGGGTGAACTTCTCTGGACATATGCTCCTCCTAAAAAGCGTATTCGCCTAAAAATAGAATTTCATGCGTGTTTTCATCATAAATAAAGTATGAAAATGGTTTGTCTGCGGTAAATGGAATATAGATTGGTAGCGAAACGGGCATTGCGCTGCTTGCTTCCATAACTATTGCAGTTACTGCAGCAGCTTCCGTACCCTTTTCATTAATATCTATGTATGCCTTATGCAAAGCATTACTAACATAATACTCATTTATACCTCTGAGCATGGGCGAAAAATCGCCCGATGGCTTCAAACAAGAGTCTATGCCGAGTTTTTCAAACATATCTATTAAATTACAGCCGAATTCCTGTTTAAATTTCGGCACGGACAGCGAAACCCGGCGGTATGTCATTTTCGGAATATAGCTGTCAAGCGGCTTGCTCCCGTCGGACATTGCTATGTACATGCTGAATTGGTAATCATTATATGGCAGGCGAACAATTTGCGTATGGCTGTCTCCATAGTATTTTAGCTGTTCTATTTTGTGCATAAACGGTATAATTTTTTTCTTATTGTCGCGGGTATGGAAGGTATCGTCCTTTGTTGAGTCTTCATAAAAAGGCTCGCTCCATGAGTCTTTGAAATACAGCGCGTTTACAAGGTATGCAAGGCTGTTGTTTTCTTTTTCAGATAAAATTGTAGGGATTTTTTCATGTGTTTTCTTGTTTACCCAGCTGTTTATATCATTTATAATATGCTCTTTGCCGGCTGTTTTTGCTTCGCCGTTGTAATATTCGGCTATTGTGTTTTTGAACGCGTCGGTAAACGTTCCATATCCTGCATATGTTTCATTTAGCCATATTGCGTCCGATACTTCGACAGTCGCATCGGATTTCTCATATTCTGAGAGGCGCCTCTTTGTCTGCTCGTTAAACGTTTGCAAATCATCTATGCCGAGAGCGTCGAGAATCTCTTTTTGGCTGCTGCCGTGAGCGCCGTTTGCAAGCATAGCAAGCGCAAGCTTTATGCTATATGGGGAGAAACAGTAATTCTTATTATCGGGCATTAGATTTTTTATATTCCATGCAAAGGTTGGGACAGAAAATTCGGCTATAGTATTTATGCTTAGAGCGTTGTTGCAAAGCGCCGCGGCGTCTCCGCGTCTCAATTCTGTTTTTGATGCGATTGCGAGGTCGTCTTCAGTTGAGAAAAGTCCGGAGGTAAGAGCCGTTTGAACGGCATTTTCGTGAGTTATATTACTGTCTCCGCGCGCGGCAAGCAGAATCTTGCACATTTCTGCACCCGATACTGTTCTTTCAGGCTCAAACTTGTTATCTCCTGTGCCGTTAATCCAATCATTAGCACGGGCATATGATATGGAACTGTGCGCCCAGTGCGATTCTGGCACGTCGCTGAATGATTCGGAGGCTGAATTTTTTGTGTCAACGTCGAATGTTCGCATAGCAAGAGTTACTGCTTCGGCGCGTGATACAGCACGGTCAAGTTCCATACCATTTTCCGTGCCGACCATAATTTGCTTCTCGGCAAGCGACTGCGCTTTATCTTCTTCGGCAGTTCTGATAATGTGTTCTGTATATCTGCTTGTTCCGTTTGCATACGCTGAAAATATTGGTGAAACGCATAATATGAACGCAGATATGCACACAATAATTTTGATTTTCATATTATCTCTCCTTTATAACATATTTATTCTTTAGACTTATTATAGGACGAAAACGTTCCTGTTTTGAGTTGTTTTGGATATAAGAAACAGCCTAATTAAACACGTTTTTGCAGGGCAAAATCTTTAATCAGTTTTTATTTTTTTGTTAGCCGATAGCTATTTATATAAAAATGGTTTTCATATACAAATTTGTCGGCGCGTTAAACTCTTTTGTGTTTTGCTGCTAATTTGCCGTGCAGTGAATAAAAAGGGTCGGATACCGACCCTTTTTATTCGTTAGTTATAAATATTACGTTGTGGTGCTTCCAAAG
>CATJNN010000289.1 GCA_949742185.1 uncultured Clostridia bacterium
GTAAAGTCGCCTCTTGCTGCCAATTTATAGGCTTCGTCAGATTTTGACTTATCCTCATATAAACCGCCGAGCATATAATATATATCATTGTCAAGATTTCCGATTAACTTGCCCTCGCCAAGATTATACGGATATGTCAGTGCCTCTTCAAGGTACTTTATTGCAGTTTCTCTGTCGGCAGATTTTGCCATATTCATAAGCGCAATTCTGTACTGCGCAGGGATTTTGCCTTCGCCGCCTTCCCACGGGTGGAAGTTATGGCTCATAATGCGGTTATACGCGTTTTCGTATTCGCCGTTTAAGTTTAAAAGCGTAATGTATTCCGTGTATAAATCATCGCGCTTTTCAAGAAGCCCCGCGTTTTGATTCATATTGTCAATACGGTCTTTTAGGGAATAATTTAATGTCTTATACAGGCTGTCAAGCTCAAAAAACACGCGCGCATCTGACTTATCCATATTAAACGCTTTTTCCATTGCCGCTTTTGCCCTGTCTGCGTCATTCATTTTATTGTAGTACGCAAGCGACAAATTTCTGTACACTGTCGGAAGATTTATTTTGTCAGCGCAGCTTTCCCATAACGACACGCTTTCCTTCCAGCGTCCCTTGTCGTAGAACAAGCAGCCCAGATAATATTTTGCATATTCACCGCCGCCCTTAATCGCATTTTTAAGCACTGCAATATCCTCTATACGGTTAGGGAAACAGTACAAGGGGCTTGATTTTTCCGCTTTTAAAAGTTCCTCTTTATTTCCTGTACAGGCATATCTGTAATAATGCATCATAGGCTCGTTATCATTCGGGGCAAGTGCGAGAATGTCGTCCGCTTCCTCATATAAGCCTGCCGCAATGTAACCGAGTGCAAGTTCTATATAGTTATGATTATCGCCGCGCATAATAGCTTTTAATTCGTCAAGACCGTTTCCTGTTAGCTTATACAGCTCATAACGGCAGCCGTGGTCAAGCGCGTCAATTTTCTTTGTTTCATTAGCAAAAGCAATAGCTTCGTCTGTCCTGTCAGTAATTCTTAAAAGGACAGTCTTTAACAATCTTCCCTTTAAGTTGTGAAGTCCCTTTACAAGAGATTTATCAATAAATTCAAGCGCGGTTTCATACTCGCCGTTTCCTGCTGCTATACAAGCAAGCTGATAAAATGCCTTATCCTGCATATTTCCGTCCCATACAGCTTTATAAAACGTGTCAAACGCTTTATCAATATTACCTGTCATTTTCAGTGCAAGACCGAGATTATAATACGGCTCGCAATCGTATGGGTTCGGATTTTTCCAAGTCGAGGACTTAATTGCTGCGTCAAAATATCTGATGCTTTCCTCAAATCTGCCCTTATTGTAAAGGTATTTGCCATAGCCGTTATTAAGACGAATATCGGACGCGTCACGCTTTAATCCCTCTAAATAATATGGTTCGGGTGAATATGTAGCATGGCGGTACTGCTCAAGGTGAGTTGCCGCTAAAAATAATTTTTCCGTTGTTTCTAATTTCTCGGGTTCGGGAATTTCCTCCGCAGGTGAGGGAACAGGTTCGCTATTCTCTACAGGTGTGCAGGAGAGTATTTCTTTTCCGTCTTTTTTGATTGTGCATACTATTTTTTTGTTTGCTGTGTCGGCATTTACGCTTGTTTCAAATATTTCTGCTGTTTTTAGGTTTAGTGTTCCCGTATATATTGTTTCACTGTCTGATGTAAGCTTAACCTCCGCGTTTATTCCTGACGGAGTATAGAATATAAGGTCTACTTTATCATCGCGGATTGTCATATTTACGGTAACGTCCGTTGACGCGTTTGATATTTCTCCTACTGCTTTGTATGGCATAAAATATTGTGTAAATTTCTTTTCCTCGTATGGCTTCAAGAATGTGAAATCAGGCTGATTATCCGTAAACATACCTGTCATAAGCTCAATATACGGACCATTATCGTCCGTTAGGTTTCTGTCCCAAGCCTTTCCAAAATCGCCGTTGCCCCAAGTCCACTGTTTTTTGCCCGGTGAAACGTGATGGTCGGCAATATGCAACAGTCCCGCGTTTTTGCTGTAATCATAGTTACCGATAAAGTTAAAGTCGCTGTGATATGCCATATACGAGGTCGGAACAGGAATATTTTTATAGCGTGAAATATCCGTACCCGGCGCATAGTTTACCTTGTAATATTCACCGTCTGCAATCGGGAATTTTGAAACCGCGCGTTTGCCGTGATCCATTACCGCGTGAACATCGGGCGGAAAAATCGACTGTGTATAATCGTTTACCGCAACGGCAGGGTTCGCCCACCACAAAAATGTCTGCGGTCTGTCAGTCGGGTTATATACCTGTCCTTTTATTTCAAGATACGCCTTGTCGGGATAAACCGTAAAGCCTGCCATACCCTTTGTATGGAACATCTTTTCTGTTTCGCCTACCCATACGGTAACAGAGCCGTTTGAATTTTCCTCAATAGTGTAATCTACATTGTCAAATGTAGACGGTCTGTGGTGCTGCGGCCAGTTAAATTCAATACCGCCCGACACCCACGGACCTGCAAGACCGACAAGCGCGGGCTTTATAACCTCATTATAGTAAACCGCGTCATAACCGTTCGTTTTATCATAAAGACGCTGAATTTTACCGCCGATTTCAGGCAGTATCATAACGAGTATGTAATCATTTTCAAGAAATATTGCGTTGTATTCCTTGTCTGTTTTTACATCGCTGACGCCCTCGCATACAGGGTGGGGATAAACGCGTCCGCTTGACCCCTGATACACACGCTTTTCAAGAAACATCGGATTTTTATCATAGTCCGAAATCTCGTATGTAGGTATTGTTACTTTTTCCTGTCTTAAAATAACCTTGCCCATAACATTCGTCCTCCAAAATTCATTTGATAATAAGATTATAGCTTATTTTATATAAAAAATCATTAGATATTATTGCGGCAAAATATGAAGTTATTGCTTGAAATAAATGTTTTGTTATGTTACACTGTTAATGAGGTGAAACAAATGGGAAAATATGATGAAAAAATTTCAGATAATTCTGTTTGGATAACGGCAACGCCTACGGAGCTTGCCAAAACACTGCCGTTTTATATAACGGAAGCGGGACACTTTACCGCCGAAAAGGATTATATGGTACAGCGTGAGACGCACGACAGTTTTTTATTTCTTTATACCCTTCACGGTGAAGGCTCCGTAAAATCAGGAGATTTTGAGTTTTCGCTTCCGCTCGGTTTTGCGGTGATTATCGACTGCCATATACCTCACGAATATCATAGTATATCGGACAAATGGGAATTCCTGTGGATACATTTTGGCGGACGCAGTGTTATTTCTCTGTTTGATATTACATATCCCAACAATTCTGTCCGTGCCGTCTGTATGAAAAATGCGGAAGATTTTGATGAAAGAATAAATGATATTACAGATGAGGTAAAGCAAAACGATATTGCTGCTAATATACATATTTCCTCGCATATGCACTCAGTTTTTAATGCGGTATGTCTTGCCGCTCTTGAAAAAGAAAATGTAAGTATAAAGCATAACAGCGCCGATGATGTGCGAGCTGTCATAAAATATATTGAGAAAAATTATTTTAATCCGATTACAGTAGATGATATGATAGAGGATATTCATATTTCAAAGTATCATTTTATACGCAGGTTTAAACGAGCGATGGGAATTACTCCGTACAGCTACCTTACAAATTACAGAATAAATATGTCAAAAAAATTCCTTCGTTCTACCGATAAGACTATTTCCGAGATTGCCCAAATTTGCGGTTTTCTTGATACAAGCAATTTCATCACACACTTTAAAAAGCATACTGGAGAAAAGCCTCTTCAATACAGACGTGATTTCTCATAATAAAAAATACCGTTTATCACATTCAATATTGATAAACGGTATTTTATTATTTAAATATCATTTTAGTTATATTAAAAATATCCGAATATGTTATATAGCTGTTAGGTTTAAAAGTTCCGTCCGGATATGCGTCAATCCATTTTAAGTGTACAGCATTTGAAATATTTTTAATAGCCCAATGCTCATTGGAAACATCACTGAAGGTGAGATTTTCATTCGGTATGATTTCTTCTTCAAACATCTGATAAATTCTCACACACATTGAAACACATTCGGTTCTTGTTATATTGTTATCAGGTTTAAAGGTATTATCTGCATAACCGCTGATAATTTTATTTCGTTCAAGATACGCTATGTATTGTCCATCTGTTACATCTGTAAATGACGGATTAACATCTGCAATATCCTCACGCTTTTTTTCTGCAAGCATTTTTGCTATTATCTTCGCCGCTTTGCCGCGTGTGATATTTTCCGTAATATCATTATTCTTTGTAAAAGACAAATTATCAATCTGTACCCATTGACTTGCGTCAGCGTCAGAATATAAGCCTATTTCACATTTTTTATTTTCTACGATAATTCCGTCTGTTTCAAATCCTGTCCATTCATCAACAGGAATATTAAGCGCGCTTTCATTTCTGTTTCCATCGCTAATTGCATATAAACTGCATTCTTTTTGACCGCCGCTGCTTTTTACCCACGCTTTTAATGTATATACTCCGTCAGGTAAATTAGATATTTCTTGTTTTAATTCTGCTTTATACGCCCTATCTGCGCTTTGCTGCCACACAAAATTTCCATTATTTTGTTTTCCCGTAATGTTTGAGTTTGCAGTTCCGTCTATATTATCGGAGGTATCCCAGCCAACAGGAGTTTTTACAATAATCCTGTCTGCTTCAAACTGTGGATTGTTTATGTAATTATTGTCTTTTCCGACTGCCCAAGTCCCCTCGTCAGCATTAAGTGTCCATTGACTTAAATTATTGAAATACGGTGTGTTGCCCTCAAATGACAAAGGCGACCATTGATTATAGCCTATGCCGTTTCCCGCAAAATCACACCATCTGTCGCCGCAGTAAATGACCGTGTCCTGTTTACTGCCGTGTATAGTTACATAAAAGCCTGCCTGAGTGGTATGAGCGTAATTTTGCGAAGTGCCTTTCATAACATAAGGTATATTTTTCTTTTCACCGATAGGCTGTATATTATAAGGTCCCATTATATTTTCGGCCTGAAGAACATAAACGTGCGACGAATTCCAGCCGTACAAATCAGAACCGGTAAAATAATAATTGCCGTTATATTTAAACATACAATTACCCTCAATACCGAGCTTATCTTTCGTACCTATACTGCCGTCCTCTTTAATAAATTCACCCTTTTCATCAAAATATATTTCTTTTACCCTGTCTGCGTCAATATCGCAAAAATCTGATTCTCTAAGAGGGGCGACATACAGATGTGCGCGTCCGGAACGGTTTGAACAAATCAAATAAGCCTTTCCGTCATCGTCCTGAAATAATGTCTGGTCGCCTGTACCGTTATTTTCAAAATAAGGCATTGCTTCCGCGTCGCCGTTTGGCAGCAGATTTACAAGCTCATATGGTCCTTCGGGAGTATCACTTGTCGCAAACATAATTCCGCCGCGCTGTGATACAAGCACATACTTCTTTGTATTTTCGTTATATGCTACGCCCATTCGTCCTACCCATTTAGCGTCCTGCATACCCTCTGTTTCTTTGTCATAGGATAGCTTTCAAATTTCCAATTTACTA
Organism: uncultured Clostridia bacterium; assembly: GCA_949742185.1. GTDB lineage: Bacteria > Bacillota > Clostridia > UBA1381 > UBA1381 > CATJNN01. The sequence goes on from CATJNN010000289.1 coordinate 5,636, forward strand.
GGTCTTTTGAAGAATAACAGGTAAACGCTTCAAATACGCTTGTGTCATATTTTCCGTTTTCAGGCGCTTTTAAATATTGTTCCGCTTCCGCATATTTAACACCATACCAATAATATGTATCTTTGAATTTAAAAATCCCGCCGCCTTGAGAATATATAGGATTGCCGTCCGTGTCTGTCCAAAAAGTGTCATTAGTTATAATATTATCTGCGGCGCCGGCAATACAGAAGTTTACAAAAATAAAGGTAAAACTCATTATTGCAGCTATAATTTTTTTCATTGCTAAAATCCTTTCGTAATTCAACATTTAATCGGGGCAGATAACCTGCCCCGATTTGAGAGAGTTATTGTATGTCACTGTTTGTATATACGCGGCTCATTGGTATCATACCATTAAGAGAATTCCATACAAACAGCTTTAATTCCTTATTTTTATCAACTGTATATCCGTTAAAATCAATATTGCCCTCTGCTGATACCGGAAATTCCTTAACGCTTTCCATAATTCCGTTATTATATACTGCCGCAATTACCGATACAGTATCTGTATTTTCATTGTTATATACAAGCGCCGCACTGAGTTTTCCATCTGCGTCCACTGTAATATTTTTTAGTGAAACGGGTGTATTATCTACATTAACCGTTATATCCTCCGACTCATAATACAGTTGTGAAATATACGACGCTCTGTTATAGGTATGCAGGGAATAGGTATGACCTGCTTCAATATTAAATGTCAGAGTCTGCGCTGATGAGCTTGTGAAATCACTTCCAATTTGTTTTCCTGTCCCTTTTTTCAGAGATGATATATCAGCCTTGTCAAATTCCGTATCTGTGCCTAAATCATTATAATAAATTCTGCCTTTTGCGCTGTTCGTTGCTGTCGGGAATTGAATTGTCATTGATACAGTTCCCGAATATTCAGGTTTAATCAGTAAATATCGGTTATTATCTTTTGCGCTGTCTGTTTCTTTACAGCTTGAATCACTCCAATACAGTCCTTTTTCCTGAGTAACAGTATCATTATTTCCCGATGCAACTCTGACAGACGCATATTTATCGCTGTAATCATATGTACCTGCGCCTTCTGTTTCAACAGGCGTTCCGAAGTTCCAAGAGTATTTGCCTTCTTCGGCTGTTCCGCTGACTGCCTCAATAACAGGCGCTTTCGGAATACTTTCATTTACTGTAATCTTTACACATTCATACGCGTCCATTGCAATGGATATATTACCGCTGTTATCTGTATATGTCTTTTCACTTTCCTTTACCCATTCACTGCCGATGAAATGTCCTGTTTCAACTGATGTAATTCCGTATTCCTTAACATCATTTATAATAAACTCTGAAGCCTTAGTGCTTAACAATACAATTTCCTTGTCGCTTTCCTCTATCGCAACGCCGACTCCGTTATTATCCGTGTTATATGTAACGTCAAGCGCGCGTATATTCTTCGCAGATGTTGATGTTTCGTTGGATTTTGGGTTAAAGAACATCAGTGTATCACCGCCTGCGCCGTCCGTTTTTTTAGTTGCAAGCTGATATTGTACTTTATTAAGCATAGCGTTCATATTACGCACTCTGTCAATCCAATTTTCCTCCGACCAATTATACGGACTGTTATTTGCATATTTATAACTTGTTCTTGCCTCAAAGCCTGTCGCGTTTCCGGCATTATCTCTTGTAGCAACGTATGTTCCGAAATCCTCCTTGCCAGACAGGAGTTCATATACATTCATACTTGCTCCGCCAGCGATACAGGCAATAATACTTTCGTCCAAATCCTGATTATTACCGCCGAACTCCATAGCCATAGGAAGATTTTTGCCTTGCGCGTAATTATATGTATGATTTTTATATGTACAGGTTTCGTGTCCGAAACTGTAAATATAATCGTGATCCGCGCCACCCGTTACCGAATACGGGTCGAGTCCGATAAAATCAAGGTCTGTGCCTGTTGTGTTTCTTTTCTGCTCATTATATGCAAGAACATTTGTATCCGTTGTCATATAATTGTTTTCACGCGTCCATACGGAGCATTTTGACTCCTTAACCGCCGAGCTTAAATTATTTAGGTATCCCCATAAGGTGTCCTCACGAAAGGCTGATTCGCTCTTTGAATTTTCAAGCTTTTTCATACACACATCACAATAGCAATGTCCGAAATATTTATCTTCGTCCGTTCCCGAATGAAGTCTGCCTACCGCTGTTTCATTCGCCACCTGACAGCCTACAACAAGCGAGTCGTAGCCCTTTTCGGCAGTATAATCCGCAATATGGTCAAAAACAGTTTCCAATACCTCTTTTTCCTTTGCCCTTAATTCAAGGTCGTTTTTACACATTATAAAATTATTATCCGCGCCGAGATTTCTTGCTGGTGTTCCGTCTGATTTAAGGCTTTTTTGATAATTCTCGTGAACATAGTACGGCACTCTTACTTCGTGCGACTGCTGACAGGTATCTGTCGCAAACCACAAAAGCTCAAACTTCACTCCCGCTTCGTGCGCAAAGTCAAGAACCTTATCAAGATGTGTCCAATCATAAACATCATCACGCGATAGTTTCAGCTGCGGAGGATTTAAGTCTTTGTCGATTGTAATCTTTGCGCCGTCTGACGGCACAACTGCAAAGGTAACAGAACTGTCATTTTTGTGTTCATTGACAAATTCCGCAACATTTACGCTGTGATAGCCTGATGTGGCTGATACCATATCCCAATCGGGTGATATAACCGCAGAAGTTTCATATGTCTGTCCGTCTGTCACTCCGTAAACAGTGTATTTTGTATCTTTATCCGCTGACGCGTATAGTCTTAATTTAACTGCCGCATATTCACCGCTGTCCTCTATCTGCGGAAGATTATTAAAAGTTATA
>CATJNN010000290.1 GCA_949742185.1 uncultured Clostridia bacterium
CACGCACTTCTCTTGCTTTTTCGCCGAATATCGCGCGCAGAAGTCTTTCTTCCGCAGTAAGCTCCGTTTCACCCTTAGGAGTAACTTTTCCGACAAGAATATCTCCCGCGTGAACCTCAGCTCCAACGCGGATAATACCCTGTTCATTCAAATCTTTTAAAGCGTCTTCAGACACATTCGGAATATCGCGTGTTATTTCTTCAGGTCCGAGCTTTGTATCTCGCGATTCGCATTCATATTCTTCAATATGAATAGATGTGAAAACATCGTCTTTCACAAGCTCCTCGCTTATGAGAACAGCGTCCTCGTAGTTGTAGCCTTCCCATGTCATAAAGCCTATGAGTATATTCTTACCAAGAGCCAGTTCGCCATTATCCATAGCGGGACCGTCTGCAATAATCTGGTCGCGGGTTATGCGGTCGCCCGCTTTAACAACCGGACGCTGATTTATGCATGTGCTCTGGTTTGAACGCGCGAACTTTATGAGCTTATGATGATGTCGCGTTCCTGTTATATCACCCTTTATAATAATTTCATCAGCCGATACCTTTTCAACCACGCCATCCTCGCGCGCAATAACGGCCGAGCCCGAGTCGTGAGCAACCTTATACTCCATGCCTGTTCCGATAATCGGCGAGTCTGTCGTTAAAAGAGGCACTGCCTGACACTGCATGTTTGAGCCCATCAGAGCGCGGTTCGCGTCATCGTTTTCAAGGAATGGAATACAAGCGGTAACAACCGATACAAGCTGACGAGGCGATACATCCATGAAATCGATTTCCTCGCCCGGTATTTCCAGAATTTCATCACGGAAACGAGCGGAAACCTTCTTATCTATAAAATGTCCTTCTTCATCAAGCGGTTCGTTTGCCTGAGCTATAATATACTCGTCTTCAACATCCGCTGTCATATAGACAATTTCATCTGTTACGCGATTACTTTCTTTATCAACGCGGCGATACGGCGCTTCAATAAAGCCATATTCATTCACGCGGGCAAACGTTGCCAAGGATGTTATAAGACCGATGTTCGGGCCTTCAGGCGTTTCTATAGGGCACATTCTACCGTAATGCGAATAGTGCACGTCTCGAACCTCAAAGCCTGCGCGTTCCCTTGAAAGACCGCCAGGGCCAAGAGCGGAAATTCTTCTCTTATGACGAAGCTCCGCAAGCGGATTCGGCTGGGCCATAAACTGTGAAAGCTGGGATGACCCGAAAAACTCATTAATTGTGGCTATAATAGGACGAATATTTATAAGCGTCTGAGGCGTTATAATTTCCAAGTCCTGAATGGTCATACGCTCACGCACAACACGCTCCATACGGGAAAGCCCTATACGGAACTGGTTCTGCAAAAGCTCGCCCACGCTTCTTACTCGTCGGTTGCCAAGATGGTCAATATCATCTATATCGCCTGTACCGTTCGCAAGATTTATAATATAGTTTATAGAAGCAAATATATCGTCAATTGTAATATGTTTAGGGCTAAGCTCTGGCATGCGCGCCTTAATCTGCTCTTTTGCATCATCGTCGTTTTCAGCGTTTTCAAGAATTTCCTCAAGTACGCTGCGGCGCACTTTGTCCGCACGTATATCGCTGCAATCAAAGTCCACATATTCAGACAAATACACCATATTATTTGAGAATACCTTAACTTCGCGATCCTCAATATTTAACATAACCTCATTAACACCTGCAAGCTCAATTTCATGTGCCATATCTTTGGAAACAGCATCACCTGCACTCGCTAAAATTTCGCCTGTACGCGGGTCAACAACATCCGCCGCTAGCGTCTTGCCCGAAATGCGTGCTGATATTGCAAGCTTTTTGTTATATTTATACCGTCCGACGCGCGCCAAATCGTATCTGCGCGGGTCAAAGAGCATATTGTTTATCATTGACTCGGCATTTTCCACATTAAGCGGCTCACCGGGACGAAGCTTTTTATAAATCTCAAGAAGCGCTTCGTCACGCGAAGTCGTAGGATCTTTTTCCAGTGTTGCCAATATACGCGGGTCTTCGCCAAACATTTCAAGTATTTCGCCGTTGGTCACCACTCCCATTGCGCGGATAAAAGCAGTTACCGGAAGCTTTCTTGTTCTGTCTATACGAACAGAAAAAACATCGTTGGAATCTGTCTCATATTCAAGCCACGCGCCGCGGTATGGAATTACTGTCGAATTATAAAGCGGCTTACCTGTCTTGTCGCGTTCAAAACCATAGTATATACCGGGAGAACGAACAAGCTGACTAACTATTACACGCTCAGCGCCATTTATAATGAAAGTTCCCTGTTCCGTCATGAGCGGAAAATCACCCATGAAAATTTCCTGCTCTTTAATTTCGCCAGTTTCAGTGTTTATCAGACGCACATTCACACGAAGCGGCGCCGCATATTTTGCGTCGCGTTCTTTACATTCCTCAACCGAATATTTGGAATTATAGTCAAGTTTATAATCAAAGAATTCCAAAATCAGATGACCCGAATGGTCTGTAATTGGAGAGATGTCGTCAAAAACTTCTTTTAAGCCATCCTCTAAAAACCAGTTATAAGAATTTTTCTGCACCTCAATTAAATTGGGCATTGGAAGCGCTTCTTTGATTTTTGAGTAGCTCAGTCTTGTGTTTTGTCCCAGTTGCACCTCATGAACCATGTAATAATCACCTCATCAAATTTTGTTGTAGGGGGTTGGTTAAACGCCGGCGGCATATTTTCACATAAGACTTTCTTATGTAAGAACTATTATTTAAATATCGTCCGCAATATGGTCAATCAGAATTTGATATTGTGTGTTGCAATTTTTCATATTCTATGCTATAATAACTAACAGCACATTTGACCAATAGGGGATAATACTCCCATAATACACTACTATACATTTTATAATAATATCACAAATCACAAGGTATGTCAATATGAGAATGGAAAATTTTTGTGATTTTTTTGCATTTACGAAAAGAGGATGATATCTTGGCTAAATTTATTTTAAGAACACAATATGTAACAGTGCCTATACATTTTATACACGAAATTATGCCAAATGCAAACGGTACATTTGTTAAAATTTATTTATACGCACTTTCTCTTGCGCAAAGCGGAATAGAAATGAATAATGCTGAAATTGCAAAATCATTGGGTATTTTGGAGAGCGATGTAATGCAGGCTTTTACATACTGGTATCAAAACGGGGTGTTGGTTATGCGTGACAATGTTGTTGAATTTCTTGATTTTCCATCCCCGCCGGATCTGCCGAAGTCAGCTGTAACTGAACAATCATTAAGTCCTATTGATCATGTGACTGCGGTAGTATCTGCAAACGAAGCTCTTGCAGATATGTATACTCTTGCCCAGGGTGTACTCGATAAAACGCTTACAACATCAGAAATACAAACGCTTTATTGGATTTATGATAATTTGAAATTTTCCCCCGAGGCAGTGCTCATGCTTCTTGAATATTGTGTTTCAAAAGAAAAGCGTAACATGAAATATATTGAGCAGGTAGCAATTTCATGGGCGGAAAAAGGAATTACAACAATGGAAACTATTGATCGTTATCTGAAAGAAGAACAGAAAAACTCAGGATACGTCTATTCTTTGAAACGGCTTTTTGGCATTAATGACCGTAATTTGAGTCGTATGGAGGAAGAGATGATGGAAAGATGGCGCGATAATTATCATATGAGCGAAGAAATGGCAGCTCTTGCATATGAATATTGTATCATGCAAACATCTAAGCTTTCTTTTCCGTACATAGATAAGATTTTATCGCGCTGGGCAAAAAATGGTATACGTACGATAGAAGCGGCTGAACATGATAATGAACAATTTAAAAATACAAATATGAATAAATCAAATCAAAATGAAAAATATAAGGTGTATGAAGATAATTATAATCATGATGAATTGGAACATATTATTAGGAAGAAACTTGATAATAAATAGAGAATAAAATGCGTTTTGGAAATTAATGTCACTAAAAACGGCACGGCGCAGACGATTCTTTTTGTTGCTATATGAGTCTGCGTCAAAACAAAAAGAATAACAAAACCC
>CATJNN010000291.1 GCA_949742185.1 uncultured Clostridia bacterium
AGAAATATGTTTTGTTCATGGATACAGTTTTTGCAAGCATATCTAAAGTAATATGCTGTTCAATATTTTCATTTATATAAATAATAGCTTTTTCAAGCTGAACAAGCGTTTGCGGACAGCTGTCAAAACCGTATGATTCGGGGGAGACCGGAGACAGACGGTTTAAAACTGTAAGCATATTCATAAGAAGATTTTTTATCATAAGTTTATAACAGATTTGTTTTTGGTCAACTTCATTATATATCTGCATAAACATATTTCCGATTTTTTTTGCGGCGGACGTGTCTCCGCTAAGCTTGTTTATGCGGACTTGTTTGTCTGTGAAAAAACGTATCAGCTGAGAAAGCTCCTTGTCAGACCAAAGCAATACCGGTTCAAAGCGCAGGTTTGCCATTTTAAGAGGCTCGCCTTCAGATATGCCGCCAAAATAGTGCGGCTCATCGCTTGCAAGAACAATTATATCAGATTTTTGTATTAAATATTCTTTGTTATTTATAATATAAGTTCCGCTTCCTCTAAGGCACATAGAAAGCTCTATTTCCGTATGATGATGTTCGTGTATACGGTTATCGTCCGGATTAGTGACAGAGGTGTAGAATAGTATTCTTTTTCCGCAGGACAGTTCAATTATACTTTCATTAAGCCGCACAGTCAGAACCTCCTTTCATATAAAACCAAATATAGTGGATAAAAAACCGAATATATCATACGACTTCTAAGCTATTTTTATTATACAATACAACAAAGAAATAAAAAAGTCAAGACGGATTTAGAGGAGTTTAAAGAGAGGAGTTTTGTATTATGAATTTCAATGTTAAGGAAGAGATAATTGCGTTAACGTCAAAATGGAAGGGCGAGCGTTTTGAAGACGGCAGACCGAAAGTGGCGGACAAATATATTAAAGCGCTGCATAATTTGACGCTTGAAGAAGTATGGAAGCCAATATTTGTTAAAGGCTATGAAAGCCAGTTTGAGGGACGATTAAAAACATTGCACAATGACGGCAGAAAGCTTATAGGGCGTGCGGTTACAGCTGTTTATGCACCGACGCGTCCGGACCTTAATGAAGTGGCGGCGGAGGCAGGGAAACGCGAAGGGCGTACGGGGACATATAACCAATGGGTAATTGATAGTCTTGTTGAGGGAGACGTTGCGGTTATTGATATGTATGACAAGATATACAAGGGAACGTTTCTCGGAGGCAATCTTACAACCGCGCTGAAAAATAAAACTAAAACCGGAGGCGCGGTTGTATGGGGAGGTATACGCGATGTTGAGCAGATGATTAAGATAGATACGCAGGTTTATTACAGAGGTATTGACCCTACTCCTATACGGGAGTTTGTGATGACAGGATTTAATAGCGTGGCAAGAATAGGAAACGCTGTTGTTTTGCCGGGGGATATAGTGTTTGGTTCATACGGAGGAGTGCTGTTTATTCCGTCGCACCTTGTGGCTGAGGTTGTGGACGGAGCGGCAAAAACGCAGGTTAAAGACATGTTTGGATTTGATATGATAACGCAAAACCGCTTTACAACAGCTCAAATCGACAGAAACACATGGACGGAGGATATGCTTGATTTGCTTATGGAATTTATAAGGACGGACGAGCGCGCGGAGGCATACAGGGAGCTTGACTGGAGCGAAGAATATTATATGGCAAGAAACGGCGACCCGAACGATACGCAGTCGGCTTTGTAAAAACAAGAACATATTTCCATAAAAAACGCCGCAAACTGAAAAAAGAGCACATTTCTCTAAAAAAACCGACTCGACATATGTTTAATCGGTAAAGTATAATAAGAACAGTTAGAAAAATCGAAAAATATTTGTGGAAAATCACATAATACCATGTAGATTTTAAAAGGAGCAGGGCTGGATATATAGTGGGAGGAATGATAATTATGACGGCTTCAAAATCTAAAGCTGCCGGCTGTGCCGCTGCTGTTTTAGCGTTCACATTCACAATCGGTACGCTGGGGGCTCAGGCGCGGGTGTATCCTGCAAGCGTTGAGGAGGAAATGCTGAATTTCGGAATAATAGTGGAGACTGTGGATATGCAGAACAGCGTCACGTTTGCAGAATACACCGCAATGGTTATGCGGGCGGCGGGGCTGGGCAGTATGATTACTGCAAAAGAAGGCGAAAGCTGGTATGCGGCGCATATGAAAGCGGCGAAAGAGCTGGGATTATATTCAGCGTTTGAAAATGAAGTTAACGCCGAGGAGAAAATAAAATTTGAATATGCCGTTGCAATGACGGCGGCAATTCTTGGATACAGCGCAGTAACTGAGCGAACGCTTGAGGCTTGGTATGCGGAGGGTATGAGACTTGGGCTTGTAAACGGAGTGAGCGCGCAAAGAGGAGAAGTTTTGAACCGCGCGGATTCATACAAACTGATACATAACGCGCTTGGAACAAAGATATGTGAAACTGATGCAAACGGATACAGCAGAATAAGCGACGAAACGCTTGAAGATAAACTTATGGGGCTTCGGGGCAGCGAATATTTGGAAGGAATTGTGGAGGCGACGGAAAACGCTTCAATTTCAGGAGGCTGTGCGCCGGAGGGAACAGTTCGTATAAACGATGAGATTTTTGCGGCGGGCGATACTAAGGCTGACGAATATCTGGGAAGCCGCGTGAGGTTTTTGTCAGAGGAAAGCGGAAATAAATTTTATGAGACGATAATATGGATAGAGCCTCATAAGGATAATAAAATTTTGGAACTTGACGAATACACAGAGAAAAATATAAGAGACGGAAATCTTTATTATAAAAATGACAGAAACACTGAAAAACGGATAAAGCTTGCGAACGCGCCGATTGTTGTATATAACAACCGCTTGACTGCGAAGTCTTTTGAGGAAATTATATCGGACGACCGACGTGTGAAGCTGACGGATAACGATGGAGACGGCGTTTATGATATTGCTGATGTTACTGCGATTGAAAGCTGTGTTGTGGAAAAAGCGTATCAGTCTCAGGGGCAGTTTGTTCTCGAATATGCGACAGACGGCAGAAAAAGACTTAAAACTGATAACCAGGATACAGTGTATGAATATTATGACGCTGATGGCAATGTAATAGCTCCGGAAACAATAAAAGAAGGCGACACAATTTCTGTTATAGCAGACGAGAGTGAAGAGTGCATGAAAATATACAGACTTAATTCCGCGTTTGAAGGTAAGCTGAAAACGTATGACGGTCAGGAGCATGAAGTCAGTGTGGATTCGGAGCAGTACAAATATGTGGAAGGCGCAGTTTTGCCTTCTGTAGGAGTGCAGAGCACATTTTATAAGGACTTGTGGGGAAGAATTTTTTACTCGAAAGAGAGCTTTGACAGCTATGTTTATATAAGGCGCGTATATTCGGGAGAGGACTCTGAAAGCGCATATATAAACACATTTGAGGGGAGCGGCGGATTTAAAACATATAAGCTTTCAGGTAAAGTTCGTATAGACGGGGCGTCGGCGAAGAACGCCGCTGAAATTATAAATATGCTGAAATCCGGAGGAGCCGCGTCCATAGAGCTTGATTCCTCCGGCGAGGTTAAGAGAATAGACACGGCTGAGGTGTATGCAGAAAAGGGTTACAGAACATACTGTGAAAACGACTTTGGTTTTGTGGATTATGAGGATAAAAAACTTGTGCCTTTTGCGTGTGATAAAGAAAGAACGGCAGTATTTTTTGTGCCGACAACGGACAATAAGGACGATTATTTTAATATATTTGAGCTTGATAATGATGAAGACTACGTTGTTACAGGATTTGACTATGACGAACGGATAAACCGCGTTCGTGCGATAGTGATTGAGGTTGACCCTGATAAGCCGTTGAAATCAGGCTTTGGGGAATCGTCTCGGTTTATGGCGGTGAGCGGTATAAGACAGGCGGTATCGGGAGACGAAGTTACATATGAGGTGACGGGAATTTGCGGGGGAGAGGAAATAACGCTTGCGGCGGCGCAGAGGCAGAGCGTTTTAAATGTTTTGTCCGAAGTTAAAAGCGGCGATGTTATTCAGCTTGTGTGTAACTGGAATGGAGAAATAGGACTCGTACGACAGGTAATGGATTATTCTGAACTGAATGAGTATTATTATGATAATGTTGATAATAAAAACACGAAGCTTTACGCGTCTGCATACGAGGTGAACAGAGAGGTTATGACAAACGCAAAAAAATATCTTGTTCACGAGATAAAATGCAGCGTTGACGGCGCGAGCGTGTCCAGCTGTCTGTCCGCTTCGGAAGAAAAGATTTCGGGAACGGATAATAAAGGCTTTAATAATTATTTTTTGTATAATAAAAGAACAAAAAAATACGAACAGGGAAGCATAGACAGCATTATTACGACAGAAGACGGAGCGAACGCTTCAGATTTGTTTATCTGGTCGCAGAATGGAGACGCTAAATTTATAGTTATTGCAGACAATTAAAGAGGAGGGCTAAAAGTGATTAAACCGGAACTGCAAAAAGCATCACAGAAAATGGCATATAGTAAGCTAAGAAAATTTGGAAGAGATATTTACAGGGAACGCGCGCTTTATATATTATTTTTGCCCGTATTTTTGTATTATCTTATATTCGCCTATTTACCGCTCGGAGGCATAATTCTGGCGTTTAAAAGATATTCTCCGGGACTTGGGTTGTTTGGAAGCCAGTGGATAGGATTTGACAACTTTATAAAATTCTTTTCAAGCCCGAATTTTGGCAGAACACTTTGGAATACGGTGCGTATAAGTTTGTGTTCGCTGGCGTTCAATTTTCCCGCTCCGATTATACTTGCGCTTCTTTTAAACGAGGTGCGGAATACTTTCTTTAAAAAGACAGTGCAGACCATAACGTATCTTCCGCATTTTATTTCGCTTGTTGTTGCGATAGGTCTTATAACGGATTTCTTCTCGCGTACGGGGCTGGTGAATAATATACGCGCGGCTTTGGGGCTTGAGAGAATAGCGTTTATGATGGAAGAAAACTATTTTACGCCTATGTATGTTATGTCCGGAATATGGCAGCAAATTGGATGGGGTTCAATTATATACATAGCGTCTATAAGCGGAATAGATCAGGAACTTTACGAAGCGGCTGAGATTGACGGCGCCGGAAGATTTCAGAAGATGATTCATATAACGCTTTCCGGAATTTTACCTACAATTACCGTATTGTTTATCATGCAGGTAGGTAAGGTTATGTCTGTAGGGTATGAGAAAATAATTCTTATGCAGAACGATTTGGTGCTTTCAAAAGCAGAGGTTATTTCATCATATGTATACAAGCTTGGTTTCGGCACGTATCCCGATTACGGATATTCTACCGCTGTTAATCTGTTTAATATGGTGGTAAATCTTATTATTCTTTGCGCGGCAAACTGGTTCAGCCGCAAAGTGAACGAAACGAGTCTTTGGTAAGGAAGGGAGAGGTTAGCTATGAAAAGAAGACTTACTGCCGGCGATATTATATTTGATACAATTAACGTGCTCGCGCTGTCGTTTATGGCAATCTTATGCTTATATCCGATTTATTACTGCGTTGTTGCTTCTATAAGCGATCCAAATGCTCTTGCCGCGGCGGGGGGATTTATGCTTTGGCCTAAAGGAGTTCAATTTGGCGCTTACAAGTCGGTATTTGCAAATAAAGAAATTTTTACAGGATATATGAACACATTCTTTTACGTTATTGCAGGTACTGTTTTAAATTTGCTGCTGACGCTGATGGGAGCCTATGTACTTTCAAGAAGCAAGCTGAGACTTAAAAGATTTTTAAATCTTTATGTAACGCTCACAATGTTTATAAACGGCGGAATGATTCCTTTGTATCTTGTTATGAAAGGTATAGGGCTTTTGGATTTGCGTGCGGGGATTATTCTTGTAACTGCTGTTAACACATATAACCTTATCATGGCAAGAACATATTTTTCAACGATACCCGCCTCGCTGGAGGAGGCTGCGCGGGTGGACGGAGCGGGAGAAATAAGAATTCTTTTTGAAATTATGATTCCGCTTTCAGGACCAATAATAGCAGTGCTGGCTCTTTACTATGCAGTTATACACTGGAACTCATGGTTTAATGAGATGATATATCTTTCCGACCGCGCTAAATATCCTATTCAGCTTTTCCTGCGTGAAATTCTCATATTAAACGAGGTAAGTTCGGCGTCACAGGATTTTGCGGCGGATAAAATGCCGCTTGCGGAGAGTATAAAATATGCGACTATAGTTGTGGCAACTGTGCCTATTTTATGCGTATACCCGTTTGTGCAGAGATTTTTTGTTAAGGGCGTAATGGTTGGAGCCGTTAAGGGTTAAAAATAAGGTGATTGATATTGGTGTGGGCAAAAAGTATTTAACGCGTTATAAACCTGCGTATAAAGCGTTAAAGCTCATAACTGTTTATGCAGGAAGAAAGGCTACGGTGATTTTATGAAAAAGAGAAAGATTATTGCGCTTGCGATGTGCACAGTGATGACAGTGTCATTATTTGGCTGCTCGGGAGGCGGCGGAGTTAAGGAAAGCTCGTCAGGAAATGTGGATAAATTGTTAAGTGCGCAGCCGGCGGAGGTTACGCTGCCAATAACCAAAACACCTGTGAAGATGACGGTTGCGTCTACAATTTCAGTGACGTCAGCCGGACAGACTTTTGGGCTTGGTGACATTGAAGCGTTTAAAGAGCTTGAAAGACGAACAGGCGTACAGATTGAATATCAGACGGTGTCCGAGGAAAAACTCAGTCTTTTATTCGCGTCGAATAATATTCCGGATATGATATTCACAAATTGGGATAATTTCGGCGGGACATATAAATATGCCATGGACGGACAGCTTATTGCGCTTGACGACTTAATTATGGAAAATTCGCCTGATTTTCTGAAAGTTCTTAAAAATGACAGGTCTGTGCTTAAAAATGTGCTTGACGTTGATAAGCATATATACATGTATCCGTTTATTCGTTCCGAGATGGAGCTTCGTGTGTTTGAGGGTTTTCAGATACGGCGGGACTGGCTTGAAAAACTGAATCTGGAAACACCGAGAACAGTTGACGAAATGTATACAGTATTGAAAGCTTTTAAAGAAAAAGACCCGAACGGCAACGGTAAACAGGATGAAATTCCTATTATATCTGATAAAAGTCAGCCGTTTATCGACCAGGCGATGAACTGGTTTGGCATAGGTGATTTTTATCAGGTGAACGGCGAGGTGAAGTGTGGCTGGCTTCAGCCTGAATATAAGGAATTTCTTGAAACTATGTCGAAATGGTACAGCGAGGGTCTTATAGATCCGGATTATCTCACATGCGACAGAACGCAGTTCAGGTCTAAGGCAGTTAACGAGCAGGCGGGAGTCTGGTATGGAAGAGCGGCGAGCGTGCTTGGTACTCTTGAAGCTGCAATGTCGTCGATAAATCCGGAGTTTTCGATTATCGGGGTTCCATGGCTGGCAAAAGAAAATGGGGCGGCGGGATACGCAATGCCTCCGAAATATATTGATAACGTTACAAATATCGGAATAGCTATAACGTCAAGCTGTAAATATCCGGATATTGCAGCAAAGTGGTGCAATTATGCCTACGGAAACGACGGACATCTGCTTTTTAACTTTGGTATAGAAGGAGAGAGCTATACGATGGAAGATGGAATTCCGACATATACGGATATGATAGTGAAAAATCCGAACGGGCTTTCAATGCAGGAATCGCTTTCAAGATATGCAATTCCGGGCAATTACGCTATGGAACAGAGCAAATATTATTTCGACCAGTTTATGACCGGCAGTCAGAAAAATGCTATTGATATATGGAAGCAGGGTAATACGGACAGAACGATCCCGACGCTAAAATATAATCAGGAAGAGCTTGAAATATCAAATAACCTTAAAAATGAAATAGATACTTACGTGGCTGAGATGCAGAGTAAGATTATTGTAGGCAAGGAGCCTATGTCAAGCTATGATAGTTTTATTGAGAAAATTAAGAGCATGGGAGTAGACAGAGTTACGGAAACTATTCAAAAAGCGTACGACCGCTCAAGAGCAGAATAATGAAAATGAGAAAATGTTCGTTAAGACGTATACGACAGGAGGTGCGTGATGTTAAAAAAATATTTTACGCTGTTAATGTGCGCCGTTATGCTAATAAGTTCGGCACATGTAAACATTGTCTTGGCGAGTGAAAACGAGCCTGATGCAGACGCGCTTACTGTGGAGATTATTCCAACGGACGACGCGCTTATTCGGCGCGATAAGCTTGATCAGAACTTTGGCGATATGGCAAATATGAGCGCGGATATAAGAGAAGGCAGCCGGAGATATGGTATTATAAGATTTGACGCGTCCGATATAAAGAGTGTTGTTGACACGTCGTCTAAAATATATATGAAATATTGTGCGGTAAAGCAGGTATACACAAATAGAGTGCGGCTTTATCCGCTTTATGGAAACCATAAGAATTTTGATGAAAATAAAATCACATGGTCAATAGCCTCGTCTATGATGGAAAATGAAGTTAGTTTGGCTGATTGGCTGGGCGATGAATTTGATGTGCCTGTGGCTGAAGAAGGCGCGCTTGTAAATTATGTGGATGTTACAGAATATGTGAAATCCCAGAAAGATTATGTGTATGCGTTTAAAACATGGGCAAAGGAAGGAAACGACAACTATGCTTCAATAAAAAGCAAGGAATCGAAAGGTTTTGAGCCTCAGCTTATTTTTTACACTGAAGTTAATTATATATTGGATAAGGCGGCTGAGGAGATTATTTCATCAATTCCTGCAAGTTCGCTGACAGAGGATTTTTATCTTCCGTCAGTGTGGGATAATTCAGAGCTTTTGAAAGATGTTTGTGAAGTAAACTGGGAGTCGTCTGACGAGTCTGTGATTGCCGTTTCAAAAACAGACGGCGGATATTTTGCCGATGTATGCGAAAGATCAGAGGCTGAAGATAAAACAGCGCATCTTACGATGCGGCTGAATTATCGCGGAGTGAGCTATGAAGAGTCCATAGACGTTCGCGTGATACGAACAGGAATAGTGCCTATTATGGGCGATACATATATAAATGGCGGAAGCTATGCGGAAAAAAATCATGGAACTGAAAAAAGCATTTTCTGCGCCTCCACCGGAATAGACGAGCTTAACACAGAAGCATATTTATCGTTCAGAGGATTGACCAGCGAGGAAAAAAGCGGAGCGCACAGAATTATTTTAAGACTTTTTCCTAATAATGGCGTTACTGTGCAAAAAGGCACGGTGTATGTTTCGTCGGCTGATGATTTCTATGGCGATATTGAAGAAATTGATGGGAATACAACGCTGGATTGTAACTTTGGCGGCGAAAATTCTGTTCAGTTTAACTGTGAAAACGCCGTTGATATTAATGTTACTGATATTTGCGGTAATGGAGAACAGCTTTTATTTAAGTTGAGAAGCGATGGTGATGGAGTGGAGTTTTTTTCGTCCAACTCCCAGAAGCCAGCTCAGCTTATAATTTTAAATGAAGATCGTTCGCGCCTGCATGATGCGTTTGGACAAATAAAAAATGAGTATTTTTCGGAAAAGGATAGTATTACAGGCGATATTAGTCTGCCATATGAAGCAGACGGCGCTAAAATTCAGTGGAGCAGTTCGGATATGGACATATCGGACGGATGCGCAGCTGTTATAAGACCCGGATATTTAGAAGGCGACAAGCGGGCGTTAATCTCCGCTCACATAAACGGAAACGGAAGCGAGGAGGATTTTGAACTGCTGTTAAACATACGCCAGAATGAACCGGGCGGCGTTAATGGGCACAGAAAGCTTTCAGATCCGATGAAGCTTTCGGACGAGGAATTTTTCGGAGTATGGGACGACGATATAGGAAGTTTTGAAAATACGCCGATACTGCAGTATGATACGATAAGCGGACTGGAGAATGTTGAATACTACGCCAAGCGCGGAAATTATGCCGCCGCAAAGGAGGAGCTGTTGATATATTACCGCGGAAGAAATGCGGATTTGAAATATGATGTTACTCCAAGCTATGGTTACAGCCTGAGCACACAGATTGCTTCCGAGCATATAATCGGAAACCAGTCGGCAGTCGCTGTTTTTAGCGCAGATAGCGCGCTGAAGCAGATTGAAATTGAAATTCCCGCGGGAGGAGGGCTTTCGCCGTCGTATATGCTGTTTGACCGTTCAAAGGACGGAAGCACAGGCGTGTTCTATTCGCGTCAAAGTCAATATGCTCCGTATATGCAGGTTGTTACAAACCGCGGAGTACAGATATTGGAATGTACGTTTGATACATATTTTGAGGGCGGCTCCAACAGCGGGAATATAAACGGACACGATGAGCTTTTGTATGTTCACGAGGAGGGGAATCCGTTTAATGATAATGTTAAACGGACGTTTATAAATTTTGACACCTCCAAACTTCGCGGCGACGAGCAGATAAAATCAGCGTCGATAATATTGTATGGACGCAAGCTTGGCGGTAAAAGCGACAAAATGAATCTTATAGTATACAAATCGCTGTTAACTCCGTATATGAACGAGAAAGACGCATGCTGGAACGACGTTACTCCCGGTACGTTTAATTTCAGGGATTGTATATATAATTGGGAAGCGCCGTATGGTTCAGAAGCCGAATGGAAAAACTCCATGGCGAGACTTGAAAGTAATAATGCTCTTGTGAGCAGTTATCTCGGGACGGGTAATGGAGATTATGCGGCTGCTGCGCTTGAAAATATGATAGATATTTATACGGGGCAGAACGTAGGGTATCCGAGAGTCCTTGATACGGCGTGGAGAACGCCTGCGCTGCTTGCGACTATATTCGGACTTATTGACAGCGAGTATATGACGCCCGAGGTATTTTGCGCGCTTATAAAGTATTCATATGAAATGCTGGTATATCTTGATACGGCGACGCTTCCGAGCGTTGTTAACCAAGTGTGTGCGGCGGATGTCGGTCATGCGCGGCTTATTGTGTACTTTCCGGAAATTCACGACGCGTCGTATTATGAACGCTCCAGGGCGCGGCTTGACGCAACCATAACCACAAAGCTAACACACGGCGACGGGGCGTACAAAGAAGCGACGACAGGATATATACACGGAGTTATAGAAGAAGTAATAGAGGTCATTGAGATGTATGAGAAAATTGGATATACTGACCTCGATAAATATAAGAAATCCGCGCATAACCTGGCAAGTTTTTCTGCAAATTTCCATTTTCCGAATGGAGAGCGTATTCCATACGGAGACGCGGGACGAACGACGGATTTTGATTTGATTCATAAGTTCGGTGATTTTTTTGACGACAATATGATACGCTGGCAAAGTCACCAGACAAACGTAGATGAACCGGACGAATATAAATCGATTATATTCCCGATAAAGAAGGCGGTTATAATGCGCGACGGATGGGACGAGGACGCTCTTCTGGGACATATAACAGCCGAAACAGGTCATTCTCACGGTCATCCGGATGATTTGCATCTTGATATTTACGCATATGGCAGACCGCTTTTGATTGACGCGGGAAACGGAGGCGGCTATAATCCGATTCTGCCTGCCGCAACAGTTCGAACTGAGACATATGCTCATAACACTATAGAAATAAACAATGAGCCGCAGGGTTATGACATAGGCGAGAACGGTATGGAGCTTATTACAAACAACTCGTTTGATAGAGTGAGCGGTTTTGCGGAGACCTATGAGGGATTCAGACATAAAAGGAGAATTTTCTTTCTGCACGGAGGATTTTGGATAGTATCGGATTTAGTAATTCCGGAGGATAAGGAAGCTGAGAACGTATATCGTCAGAACTGGCATCCTGACAATAATGCAAATATGGAAACAGACGCTGTTTCGGGAGCTGTAAGGACGCATTTTGCGGGAACGGCAAATTTGCAGATATTGCAGGCGGATATGGAAAATACAGCGCTTGAAATTTCGCAGAGTTACATAAAAGATAAAAATCTTGAAAACAGACTTGAAGATTATGCTGCGTACGAAAAAAAAGCCGCGGGCGACGTTAGTTTTAACACGCTTTTGTTTCCTATGAAAAGCGGTCAGAACACAGAGGTAGATTTCTCGTCTATTGAAGTTGATGGTCAAAAAACAGACAAAGCGTCGGCTATAAACCTGAGCTATGACGGAAAAAATGCAGTTTACTATATTTCCAACGAAGAGGAATTTGGGGAGCATGAGTTTGGCGGTTTTTCATATAACGGCGAGACGGCGTATGCGGAAAAAAACGCGGACGGAAAACTTTCGTATGCGGCTATGGTGAACGGCTCGGAGCTGAAAAACGCCGATGGCAGCGCGGTTATAGCGTCAAATCTTCCGGTGAAAGATATTGCGGTAAGGCGCGTTGGAAAGAAGCTTACGGTTGACACATCTGAAAAGCTTATGTCAGATGTGCGGATTAATATGAATGAGAAAATAGACGCGGTGGTTGTCAACGGTGTGCAGAGAAGCTTTGAGACAGAAGGAAATACAGTTGTTTTAAAAGCGGATAAGATTTTGTTTCCGGTTGAGGTGAGCGGCAGTAGAATGAGTTATACTCTTACTGAGGACTATAAAACGTCGCTTGCGATTAAAAGAAACGGAACTGTAAAAGACGTTACAGTCGCGATTCCCAAAGGAACTGTAATAAGCGGTTCGCTTGGTTGGGACGGAGAAATAAGCTTTGCGGTTAAGGAGAGCGGCGACGGACTTTCGATTATTTTTAACTGTGATTACGGATTGACGTTTGATAAACCGATAACTATTTCCGTGCCGTTTTATTCGTCAGAAGGCGGTTATTATATGAGCGGCGGCAGACATTCGTTTGGCGCGGACGTTAGGGCGAGCGACGGCGGAAGCGGATGCACAATAACGTCAATACGCGGAGCCGAGTATGTTTTGCCGAAGCTTAAGGGAGCGCTTACGGCGTCCGGAAACGGAGGCGGGGGAGGGGGCGGCGCGTCTGCGCCGTCTGTGATACAAACTCCTGCTCCGACAATTTTACCGGAGCCGGATACTTCGCCTGCTCCGGCAGCAACGCCTGAACCGACAGCGCATCCGGCGGCGTCTGCATTTTCGGATATAGAAAATCACTGGGCAAAGGAATATATATTAAAGCTAAAAGAAAAAGGAATTGTCGGCGGTTATGAGGACGGCACATATAAGCCTGATAATCCGCTTACAAGAGCTGAACTTGTGAAGCTGCTTGTGTGCGCGTTCGGCTGGAACACTGAATATAACGGCGGTTTTACAGATGTGAGCGTTGAGGACTGGTTCTCCGGCTATGTTGGCGCGGCAAAGGAGCACGGGCTTGCGGCAGGCTATGACGACGGAAGTTTTAGACCGTATAACATCGTAACGCGCGAGGAAGCGGCGAAGCTGTTTACTGTGGCGTATGAGAAGATAAGCGGCGAGCGCAAAACGGGGAGTGATTTATCGGTGTACACTGACAGCGCTGAAATATCGGATTGGGCAAAGGAATATATTTCTCGTGCTGTGGAATATGGACTTATAAGCGGAACGGGCGGCGGAAAAATAGAGCCTAAAGCTGAGTTTACGCGGGCTATGGCGGCGGCTGTTATATATAGAATTACGGTTAAGTGATTAAAAGGGAGGAATTTGTTATGAGAACTATCAAAAAAGCATTGTCGTTTGTTTTAACTGCGGTTATGTGTGCTGGAATGTTATGCGTGCCGGTTTTTGCGGATACGGATGCAAAGGAGCTTGAACCGTCAGACAAGTGGTGGGTTGCCAAAAGCGGATATGCAACGACAAATACGACTGATTATATACGGGCACATGGCTCAGCAAGAACGGGATTTGTGGCTTTTGATGCGTCTCAGCTTCAGATAAATAGCGGAACCCTGCAGGAATATGTTGAAAATGCTCCCAGTATAACGCTGAGCATGTATCAGATTAATACTAAAGTTACCGGTGAGTTTACAAGTAAGATTTTTGGGATAGCTGAAAATAAAGACAGTCATTCGTCAACCGCACAGTATGATGAAACGCTTTATGTGGCAGGCGAGCATATAGGGGATATCACAGGAACAGGGGAGACGGACGTATCTATAGACGTTACGGATTATGTTAAAGCGCAGACGGACGGAAAGTATGTTTTCAGGGTTGCCGGTTTTGGGAGCGCTGACGTAAGATATAACAGTATAAAGCTTAATTTTAATTACAGTGACGAGGCCGTTGCGGAAAGTGCGATTGCGGCAATAGAGTCTATAGGAGAGTTATATGCGGAAGATTTTTTGCTGCCGACAGAGGGTAAATACGATACGACAATAGTGTGGTCCTCGTCAGATACAGATGTAATTGCCATTGAAGGCGGAAATGCCTCTGTAAAACGTCCGTCTGAGGCTGTGGGAGACAAAACTGTAACGCTTACGGCGAGCATTACAGTAGGAGAGGTTACAAAAACGAAAGAGTTTTTAGTAAGAGTTCCTGCATTGGCGTCTTCTGACGTAGTGAAAGTACTTTCTTCAGCGGATACATATGTTCAGAAAAACTATGGCGATAATAATTATAACGCAAACAATAAATTTTTAATAAACGGAAGCGGCAGGCATAACTTTGCGCGTTTTAACGCTTTAGATGTAACCTCCGACGAGGTTTGCGTTGCAACGCTTAATTTGTATTTGTATGAGGTTAAAAAGCCGTCGGAAAGCGGTACGTTCGGAATGAACGTTTATGGTCTTACAGACAATGATAAAACCTTGTGGGATGAAAGCACGCTCACATATAACATGGGAGCGGAAGCGGGGATTTTAAATTCCGACAAAGACCCTGGCTACGGCGCGGGCGAGCTTGCGGCAACGTCTGCAATAAACGCAGATTTAACGGGCTCTTATATTTCTATTGACGTAACGGATTATATAAAAAGCCAGACAGACGGAATTTATTCATTCAGATTTTACGGCGATGCGGCGGAAGCTTCTTTTTACACAAGAGAAAATGAAATTTATGCGCCGTATATCGAGATTTTAAGAGGAGATACCGGCGCGGTTGCAGCGGATAAAAAGGCTCTTAAATTTCCTGAGGAAGCGGCTGACGGAATATATGAAAGCATGGTTTTACCGTCTGCGGGAGAATATGGTTCGAATATTGAATGGACAACGGAAAGCGATATTATTGAAATAACGGCTGACGGAGACGTTATTACTGTTAATCCCGGCGTAGTAACAGAACCGACGAAAGTTATTCTCAAAGCGACTATAACAAAGGGCGAAAAAACAGAGGAAAAGGTTATGGAGCTTACTGTTATCCCGCCCGTGACGGACGGCGAGGACGTTATAGCCGATGCGGCGGCAATCGTACTTCCGGATAAAATATACGGAAGCTTCACATTGCCGGTGGCAGGAGAAAAAGGTTCTGATATTGCATGGTCAACCGAAAGCGGGCTTATTACAATAGACGGAGCGCAGGCAACTGCCGCCGAGGTTGCCGAAGAAACGAAAGTGACTCTGACTGCCACGGTTACCAAAGGCAAAGCGCAGGAGATAAGAAATATAGAAATAACTATAATACCTCAAAACAGCGGCGAGGCGGACGAGGCAGACGCAGCGGCGGATGCGGCGGCGATAAGCTTGCCGAAGGCTGTTTATGGAAGCTTTAATCTTCCGTTG
>CATJNN010000292.1 GCA_949742185.1 uncultured Clostridia bacterium
TAAAAAACGTCAGTAATTGATCTTACTGACGTTTTATTAGTTGATTCTATCTATTATCTTAAATTATATATGTATTTCCAGCCATATTTAAAAATGATGGCTATGAAGAGATTTTTTAAAAACAAGGTTTACTTTCATGTGTTAAAGTGGTATACTATAAAATATGAAAATTTTAGGGAGCGGTGTTTATGAAGGAGAAACTGAGTAAGAATGAGATGAAGCAGTTGTGTCGCGCGGTGCTTAGTTTAAAATCCGAAAGCGAGTGCGAGCGGTTTTTTGAGGACTTATGCACAATGTCTGAGCTTAAAGCCATGAGCCAGAGGCTTGAGGTTGCTCTGATGCTGTCTGAAAAACGAGTGTATTCTGATATTTCTGCAAGCACGGGAGCGAGCACAGCGACAATAAGCCGTGTAAATCGTTGTCTGCAATATGGTTCCAGCGGATATTCTATTGCGCTGAAACGTATGAGGGAGGATATGAATGAATAGTTACGGCGATTTTGCGTCGGTCTATGACAAGCTTATGCACGGCGATATAAATTACGAACGGCTTGCCGATACAATAGAGAATATTTTAGACGAATACGATACGGATGCAAATTTAGTATGCGACCTTGCCTGCGGCACGGGAAACGTTACGCTGCCTCTCGCGCGGCGCGGATATGATATGATTGGCGTGGATTTGTCGGAGAGCATGCTCTCTGCGGCAAGAGACAAGGCATATGCCGAGAATACAGACGTTTTATTTTTGTGTCAGAACATAGCAAATCTTGACTTATATGGTACTGTCGATGCGTTTTTATGTATGATTGACGGATTTAATTATATTCTTTCGCCGCAGGTTCTTATGGATTCTCTTTCAAGAATACGCACATGTTTTTTAAATCCCGGCGGAGTGTTGATTTTTGACGTTAGTACATATAAAAAGCTTTCTCAGACTCTCGGTTCAAACATATTTGTGCACAGCAGCGGCGAGGTGTTCTATACATGGCAGAACCGATATATTTCATCAAAGCGGCTGTGCGATATGTATCTTAACTTTTTTATTAAAACTGGAGGCGCATACCGCCGTTTTGAAGAAAGACATCTTCAGCGCGCATACACTGAAAAAGAACTGCGGTCAATTCTTACATGCGCAGGATTCAGGGATATACGCGCTTACAGCGCGTTGCCGTTCGATAGGGCTGAAGCGGACGGTCAGCGGCTTTTGCTTGCGGCGCGCGGATAGCTTATAAAAAAGAAATTTTTAGGTGAAATAAGTTTGCTTTTACAATATTTTTGTGATATAATTATTGAGTATATAAATTAGGAAATAACTGCGTTTCAAATGAAAAAAACAGGAGGTATGTCCTCAAATGGCAAAAAAGAAATCTAAAGCTGAACAGCCTTTTGACAGGTCTACGCTTGAAAACCAGACTATTATTCAGGTAGGGCTTAATGAAGAAATGAAAAAAGCTTATATGGCGTATGCCATGAGCGTTATTGTGAGCCGCGCTCTGCCGGATGTGCGCGACGGTTTAAAGCCCGTACACAGACGTATTTTATACGATATGTTTGAGTCTAACCTGCAATATGAAAACGATTTCCGTAAATCGGCAACGACTGTCGGAAACGTTCTCGGTAAATACCATCCGCATGGCGACGCGTCGGTATATGACGCGCTGGTGCGTTTGGGACAGGATTTTTCTTTAAGATATCCGCTTATTCAGAAAAAGGGTAACTTCGGTTCAATCGACGGCGACCCGCCTGCGGCTTACCGATATACTGAGGCAAAGATGTCTAAAATTGCGTCTGTTATGCTCACAGACATTGGAAAGGACACTGTGGACTATTCGCCGAACTTCGACGATACCCGTAAAGAGCCGACGGTTTTGCCGGCTCGTTTTCCAAACCTTTTGGTTAACGGCTCAAGCGGTATCGCGGTTGGTATGGCAACAAATATTCCGCCGCACAATATTTGTGAGGTTATAGACGGCATAGTAGCCGTTATGGACGACCCGAATATCTCAATAGACGAGCTTATGGGCTATATTCAGGGTCCCGATTTTCCTACAGGCGGCGTTATTATGGGCAAGAGCGGTATAAGAAGCGCGTACACTACGGGACGCGGCCGTGTGTTTGTCCGCGCAAAGGCTGAGATTGAGGGAGAGGAAGGCAAAGGTCAGCAGATTGTTGTTACGGAAATTCCGTATCAGGTGAATAAAGCGCGTTTGCAGTCGAGCATAAATCAGCTTGTGCGCGACGGAAGAATAGACGGTATATCAAGCACGAGCGACGAGTCGGACGAAAACATTCGTCTTGTTATAAAACTAAAGCGCGATGCAAATCCAGAAGTTGTTTTAAACCAGCTTTACAGATTTACACAAATGCAGGAAACTTTCGGAGTTATCATGCTTGCGCTGGTAGACAACGAACCTAAAATACTTAATTTGCGGCAGGTTATAGATTATTATATTGCGCATCAAAAAGACGTTATAATACGCCGCACGGAATTTGACCTTAAAAAAGCCGAGGAACATGCTCATCTGTTAGAGGGATATCGAATAGCGATAGACAATATTGACGAGGTTATAAATATTATCCGCTCGTCCGCAAGCATTTCAGACGCTAAGGCCGCTTTATGCGAAAGATTTTCATTAAGCGATGTGCAGGCTACGGCTATCGTGCAGATGCCGCTTGGTCGTTTGTCCGGCATGGAGCGCGAGAAGATTGAGGAGGATTATCGTCAGACGCTTGCTAAAATTGAAGAATACAGAACCATTCTTGGAGACGAGCAGCTTGTCATAAATATAATAAGAACCGATTTGCTTGAGATAAAACAAAAATATGGCGACGAACGCCGTACGGAGATTTCAATGGCGGCAACCGATATTGATTTGGAGGATTTGATTGACGAAGAGGATGTTGTAATAACGCTCACGCACCGCGGCTATACTAAGCGTATGCCTGTTGACACATATAAGTCGCAGCATCGGGGCGGACGCGGAATATCCGGTCTTTCAACGCGCGATGAGGATTTTGTTGAGCATTTCTTCACAACATCGACGCATAATTATATTCTTTTCTTTACAACTCATGGGGCGGTTTATCAGCTTAAAGGCTATCAAATTCCGGAAGGCAGCCGTCAGGCGAAGGGTACGGCTATAGTAAATCTGATTCCGCTTGAAAACGACGAAAAGATAACCGCGGTTATTCCGATTCCAGAATTTGAGGATGGAAAATACCTCACATTTGTGACGCGCGGCGGAAAAATTAAAAAGACCGATTTAATGGATTATTCGCGTATCCGTTCAAACGGTTTGCGCGCGATTGAGCTTGCCGAGGGGGACGAGCTTATAAGCGTGAATCTTACAGACGGGAACAGACAGGTTATTGTCGGCACTCGAAACGCTATGGCTATCCGCTTCAAAGAAACAGAGGTGCGCAAAACCGCGAGAGCAACGCAGGGCGTGCGCGCAATAAGTCTTAAAAAAGACGATTATGTTGTTGGCGCATGTATTGTTCAGGAGGGCGCTCAGCTTTTGGCAGTGTCGGAAAACGGATACGGAAAGAAAACGCCTTTATCAGAATATAAGGTTCAGATGCGCGGCGGCGGCGGTATAGGCACATATCAGCTCACTGAAAAAACAGGAATGCTTACAGGTATAAGCATGGTGACCGACGATGACGATATTATGCTTATCGCGTCAGACGGCGTTGTAATTCGTCTGCATACTCACGAAATCAATTCGTATAAACGCCGCACGCAGGGCGTTAGAATTATGCGAATGGAAGATGGCGTTAAGCTCGTTAGTATAGCGCAGACGGAGCGTGAATCGGAGAATGAGGAAAACGACGAAGAAAACGGAGGAGACACAAATGAATAAGACGTTTAAAATTATTGCGGCGGCAGTTGCCGTTATGATGATAGCTGTATTTTCAGGATGCGCGCCGAAAAAGACTGCGCCGACAAGCACTCCGGCTCCGACGCCGTCGCCGAAAGCTGAAGCGACGCTAAGTCCGGAGCTGATGGCTGACGCTGTGAATATCACGATTGA